>JAQUYA010000015.1:18648-42293 GCA_028692055.1 Lachnospiraceae bacterium
TCTTTGCAGCTGCTTCCTCGTTTTCAGCAATCGGAATGAGTCCCAGTGTGCTGAGATGCAGATATTTCTCCACATCATCCGAAGATTTGATCGTGTCATCTAAAATATAGATAATCAGTACAATCACACATACCATAAATCCTCCAAGCAGTCCTGCGATTGCCGTCCATTTCATGACACTCGGACTTGCCTTTTTCATCGGAAGATTTGCAGTTTCCACGATATTGACTGCTTCAATATCCATAACATTAGTAATATGGACCGCAGCAGTTTCCCGAATGGCATTTGCCATATTCATAGCTGCCACCGGATCATGGTCTGCTACGGTAACTGCCAGAATACGTGTATCCGTCGGTGTGGAAACCGTTAGCTTGGACTTCAGCTCCTCATATCCCAAATCCAGATTTAACTCCTGGATGACTTCTTCCAATACGAATCGGCTCTGTACCAGTTCCGCATAATCCTTCGTTAACTGCGTTCCTACCTGTACGTCACTATAAGACACGGTCGTGCTATCCTGCTTATTCAAAATATAAATCTTTGTCGTGGATTCATATGTAGGTGCCAGAACAAATTTGCTCAATATAAATCCGATTGTTGCTGTAAACAGAGCAACTGCAAGAATAATCCATACGCGGTAAAGGAACAGACCTAATATTTCGCCAAGATCAATCTCTATCTCATCTGTTTCCATTCTGTTCGTTTCCATAGTTGTTTCCATACCTTTCAAGTTCCTGTATTTTAGCCATTCTATTTTTTTCTTTAGATATATTCATTTGCAAGCAGCTTCTTGGCATTTTGAAATAATAAATCATCTATATACGCCTTCGCATATATGCGATACAGCTTACGTGCACATAGCTCCAGTTCTGGTGCACGCTCTTTATCATTATGCGCATCAGACGCAATAAAATGAACACGTCCATTCTTTAATAATTTCTTTGTATCACTCTTTGTATGAAATCCAAATTTTCCAAGTATGCTTCCTGCATTTACCTGTGCAAAGCATCCCATATCGATTAATTCATCTACCAGACGTTGATCCTTCATGACACATTGGTAACGCTCTATATGGGCAATAATCGGTCGATAGCCTGCTGCCAATAGGTTGTATAAACCATCGCGAATATACGCATAATTATCAAGAGGTGAAAATTCCACCAGAACATAGGAAGTTCCTGCCATTGTGCATACTTCCTGTTGATTCAGCAATTCTGTCAGTTCACTTCGGTAGAAGAACTCTGTTCCAGAATAAAGCCTTATTCCGTAACCCTGCTCATCTGCATACTCCTGTAGCTGCGCCACATATTTTTCAATGGTGTCCTTGCCTGGATTATGTCTATTTGCTTTATTATGTGGTGTTGCAACGATTACAGAGATGTGATTTTCATATGCAATTTTCAGCATTTCATGGGATTGTTTCATATCCCGTGCGCCATCATCCAGCCCTGGCAGAATATGATTATGTAGATCTATATACATTGACTTACCCTATTTCACTTTTATTTTCCCCAAAGTTCGGATATACGTATCATAATACGTTTTTCATTATTAGTAAAGTACTATTTACCAATTATTTGTTTAAAATTTCATACATTTTTAACAATTTAGGACTTTTAAAATACTGTATGATTAAATTTTAATACGAATAAACGTATATTGATACGCTTTTACGCATATGTAAGGAAGATAATTTCCATATATTGTAAAATTAATACTATTCAGGGTTTCGTTATGCACAATACTAAGGCAAGGAGGTGTTATTATGATAGTAAGTGAACGTATATTTATGATTCTTAAAGAAAAAAAAATTTCCCAGGCTGAATTTGCTGCTGGAACAGGTATTCCACCTTCTGTTATCAGTGACTGGAAGCGAAAAGGAACCAACCCTGCTACAGACCGAATACTTCCCATCTGTCAGTATCTTGGAGTATCACCCACCTACCTTTTGGACACTTCCATTCCACCAAGTCCTCCTGCTATAGGTGATTTTACGGACTCTGAGAATGCGCTTATCGAAATCTATCGCAGTCTGAATCCTTCCAATCAGGAAAGACTTCTTGGATATATTGACGCTTTGAATGAACTACAGCATAAAGAGAAAGACAAATAAACAGCCATAAGAACACGAGGTCTTATGACTGTTTATTTGTCTTTCTCTTTAATTTTTTAACGATGTGATAGGAACAACAAACACTCCATCTTCTCTGCGGTAAGCAGCATTGGATAATCCGCAAATAACACATAATACATCTGGTGCTTTTCCATTTTCCTTTTGTATATCCTGTTGCAATCGTTTTAAATTTTCTGCTGCACTGTCAATCTGATTGGCACCCAGTTTAATCTCAAACGCACACCAGTTTCCATCCGGCAGCTCTATAACTGCATCCACTTCTCTATTCTGATAATCCTGATAATGAAACAAATTTGCTCCAAATGATTCTGCATAAATTTTCAAATCTCTCTCACATAACGCCTCAAACAAAAATTCCAAAGTTTCCAAATCTCCAATTAGTTTTTCAGGTGTTGCTCTTAGCAAAGCACATGCCAGAGACGGATCCGAAAAGTGTCTCTTTTCAGCTTGTTTTACTCTGACAGATGAACGAATTTTTGTTGCAAATGGCGGTTGATTATCCAGTATAAATAATCTCGTAAAGATATCAATATAGGTAGTAATCGTTTCTATATCAATATCCTCCGCATCCATTTCTTTCACATCATTTTTAATGGATTTATTTGTAACTGTGGTACTTTCATTTCTTGCCAGTGAACGAAGCAGTAATTTCATTTTCGATGAGTCTCTTTTCACTCCATCCATCCGGAAAACATCATCATTAACTATTGCATCTAAGTATTTCTTAAATTCACGCTATCACTTTAACTCCAGAAACGTTTCATAAATTTCGGATACTCTCTGTGCATCTACCGCCGTTGGCATCTCGCAGAAAATACGAAGTAATGGTTCTGTTCCTGAGAATCTGGCTACTACCCAGCCGCCATTTTTAAAGTAAACCTTGCTTCCATCCAAATATGAAATCTTATCAATATCAAAAGGAAGCTCCGGTAATCTCTTCTCAATCATAAGTGTATTATGTATGATTTCTTTTTTCTCCTGGGTAAATTTGTAATCTCTTTCTTCCATATGAATGGAGCCACATTCGGCAACGATATCTGCATAAATCTGGGACAGTTTCTTTCCTGTCTTTGCAATCATTTCTACCAGTAATGCTGCGGCATAGATACCATCTTTTCCTTTGATATGACCGCGAACAGTCAGACCACCGGAAGATTCTCCACCGATTACGGCATCTGTTTCATTCATCTTTGCTGAAATGTGTTTAAATCCTACCGGTACTTCGTAGCATTTTTCGCCGAAGCTTTCTGCTACCTTGTCTAACATATGGGTGGTACAGATATTACGTACCACAGGACCTCTCCAGCCTTTGTATTTTACCAGATAATAATATAATACGACTAAAATATCATTTGGGTGCAGGAATCGTCCGGTATCATCAATTACGCCGATTCTATCGGCATCACCATCGGTTGCAATTCCGATGTCACATTTTTTATCCAACACATAGTTCTGTAAAGTGCGTAAGGTAGAAGCCGTTGGTGCAGGTAATTTTCCGCCAAATAAGGTATCATGTCTTTCATGAATCGTTTCCACATCGCATCTGGCTGTATGGAATATCGTCGTCAGGGAGGTTTCGCTCACTCCATACATCGGGTCAATGGCTACCTTCAATCCTTTGGAACGAATAGTATCCATGTCCACTGCTGCAATGATGTTGTCCAGATATTCATTTAATGGGTAAATTTCCTGTATTAAGCCTTTTTCAACAGCAGCATCATAATCCATTGCTTTAATATCTTCGCTATCCACATCTTTGATATAGGCTTCTATATCTAAGGTTTGTTCTGCGTCCGCATCACGTCCACCAGCGGTGAATACCTTGATTCCATTGTAAACGGCAGGATTATGACTGGCTGTAATCATCATTCCATAGGACAATTCATGCTTCATTACATAAAACATAACGAGTGGTGTTGGTGAAGATTTATTTACCAGATATGCGGTAATCCCCTCTGCTGCAAAGACCTCTCCTGCCCATTGCATTGCTTCCTTTGATAAAAATCGTCTGTCATATCCTAAGACAATTCCTTTTTCTGTGACCCCTTCATTCTTCATTTTATCAGCGATTGCCCTTGACAGAATTTGAATATTTGCCTTTGTAAATTCATCTCCTATGACAGCTCTCCAACCACCGGTTCCGAACTTAATCATCCTTTTTTCCTCCTTATAAATCCCATTATTTAATCCCATTTATCATTTTACGCTTTCAAATAGACCTTCCTATATATACACAAGCAATCCAATGTGAAGTTTTAATAATTCTTGACATGGTACTCTCATGTCCTAGAATTATTCTTCACACTTCCCATAATAACACGTACTTTATGTTTGGCTGGCTTGTTGTCTACTGGTATTTCATCTACCTTTTCGTTATCCAGATAGATCTCGACCACACCCTTCATTACTCTATTCGGGTTGCAGACATGAATCTCGTAAGTGCTTCCACGCCACTCACGGTTCATTTTAAATTCTTTCCAGTCACCCGGCACACATGGGTCAATCACGAGTTTGTCAAACTGCGGTTTCACACCCAGCATATAGCGTGTTACTGCGAAGTATGCCCAGCCGCCTGTTCCTGTCATAAATGGATGTCTGGCTCTGCCGTGTGCTGTGTGGTCACGTCCCATAATAAACTGACAATAGGAATATGGCTCTGCCTCGCGTATCTCAATCATATCATTTTGATTATATGGGCAAAGTGCATCGTAGAATTTCATTGCTTTATCGCCCTGTCCCAATTCACATTCTGCTGCCCATGCCCATGGATTTGGATGGGAGAATATGGAACCATTTTCCTTTAATCCCGGATATACACGGGTTACAAATCCGATATCATCATCCGGTACGGTATAGGAAGGTGCATTTAACATAATGCCATATGGTGTAAATAAGTATTTCTCTACACTCGCCATTGCTTTCTTCCCTTTATCCACGGAAGCGGCTCCTGACAATACTGCCCAGGCATTACTCTCTAAATGAATCTTGCCTTCTTTATCCTGTGAGGTTCCGATTTTCTTACCATTTTTCGTTACGCCACGGATAAACCAATCTTTATCCCAAAGCTCTGTATTACAAACCTTCTTTACCTTATCTGCCATTGCACCGTAGATTTCCACATCTTCCTGTCTGTCCAGATATTTCGCCAATTCCAGGAAATTCTGCAATGCCCAATAATGCAGGAATGATACCAGCGCACTTTCTCCGCCGCCAAGATTCAAACAGTCATTCCAGTCTGCACGAAGTCCTTTACAAATACCACTTTCTCCAACCTGTATATCAGAAAAATCAAGTATTTTCTTCATATGCTCATAGACAGTACCTTCACCACCATCTGCATAGGTAATTACTTCATCAGCAAACGTAAATTCTCCGGTTTCCTTGATATACTCTACGATGGATGCAATCAGCCAGAGTGCATCATCCGAGCAGGCATCCTTGATTCCATGAATCATATCATCTTTATTTGGTTCCGGTATAACAGTTGGTGACTTAAATGGTTTTACATCGTTATGTTCTTCAAACCATTCCGGTTGGAACAGATGTAAACCGTAGCCTTCTTTTACAAGTCCACGAAGCAGCTCCACGATTCTCTGACGACATTTCGCAGGATTGGAATGTGGTACGGTCATCGCATCCTGTGCGGTATCACGATATCCAAGACCAACTCTTCCACCTACTTCAATGAAAGAAGCAAAACGGGAAAACATAACATTGATTTCTGCCTGATACAGATTCCAGGTATTAATCATCGTATTCATTCCTTCATTTGGCGTCTGAATCTGTAATTTATTTAATTTATGATTCCAATAACTATGTAACGCATCATACGCAGCATCTATCTTTTCGAGATTGCTGTATTTTTCACGAATCTCTTTTCCTGCCTGCCGATTTCCTTCTCCCAGCATGAATACCAGTCGGATTTCTTCTCCCGGCTGCAATACGATATTCTTCTGTAAGGAACCACAGTGATTGTTACCTAGTTCATAAGAACCGGAGCATTGTCCCTTTTCTACTGCAATCGGGTTATCCTCTGTACGATATAAACCTAAGAATTTATCTCTTAAACAGTCATATCCGTCCGGCTCAAAATTTGCAGTAAAATATTGAAAACCAAATTCCTCATAGAATAAATCTTCTTCAATGATACCATCTTCATAGCTGCTTCCTGCACAATACATACTCATCTGGAAGTTCTGGTTATCAATCGTTACATGGTGAAAGGAGAATTCGCAATAAGAAAATACACTTAAATTTCTTGGTTTGTCATCTTCATTTTTAATTTTTACATCCCATAATTCCACTGCATCTCCTAATGGAATGGACATTGTCTGTGATGCTTTAATCCTGCTATAATCACATTCATATTTTGTATAGGACAATCCATGGCGGCAGACATACTTGGCTTCTTCCAGAGACTTCGCTACCGGCTGCCAGGACACACTCCAATAATCTGAACTGTCATTATCTCTTATATATACATAATGTCCCGGTCTGTCCATAGGTACACTATTTCCCCTAAAACGTGTTACGCGGTGGTATTCCGGTGATTTATAAAACTGATATCCTCCTGCTGTGTGATTGATTACAGTACACATATTCTCTAATCCCAAATAGTTCGTCCAAGAAGTCGGTAAATCCACACGGTCAATTACATATTCGCGGTTTTCATTGTCAAAATACCCATATTTCATTTCTAAGTCCTACCTTTCTCTTTTCTCTCATCTTTTACACAATCCCTCAACGTGCTATAAGTCCATTATATAAGTGACCCAAAATCTTTCAAAGTGCTAGGTCTGTGATAATTTGTATATATTTGTTCATGATTATTTTTGTTATCCGCGGGAATGTGAAAATGGCTGTCACACTAAGTAATTAGTGTACAGCCATTTTTACCGTATCTTGGTATATTTCTCTATGTATTGCCTATATCCAGCTTCTAAAATATGAAATGAACAGCTATTATCCGTTAGAACCTGTTTACGATTTGTTGTAACCATTTCATATATTTTATTTGCTTTTTTTTGAATTCTCTCTGCATTGTCTATACAAAACTGATATTCTTTATTAAGTAATAATCGGTATTTCTCATCTGGAATTTTTTTAATTATCAGTTTCTCAATACATTCATCCGGAACTGGAACCATATAATTAAATCTTAATGATCCCTTAATTTCCTTTTTGTCTCCTTGCACACGAATCAAAATATTGGCTTCCTGCTTCTTATCGAACGACGATACTGAAACATAATAATTTATATCATTTACTTTCATAACTGCGCCAAAAGCAAATTTATTGCGATCCATATACCGAATATTAGGAACTTTCGTAATTCCTCTTTTTTCCTTTTCATATCTTTGAAGGAACCTGTTATACTCCTCATTTATGCGGTAAAAATCCATCTTTATCCTCCGTGGTATAATAAAACAGGGAGATAAATTACTTATCTCCCTGAAAATAACGATTCGCATTTCAAGCTGCGAAGCACTTAAATTAAAGGTTCACATTCAAAGTAGTGAAGCACTTAAATTAAAGGTTTGCACTTAAAGTAGCAACGCACCTAAATCAAGCAACCTTGCTCATTTATATTATATGCAATTCTACTAAAAAAATCAATAGAAAATTTTATTCAATTTTTTCAAAATCGGCAGCACCATGTTTGCAGATTGGGCAGATAAAATCTGCCGGAAGCTCATCGCCTTCGTAGATGTATCCACATATTTTACAACGATAGCCTTTTTTATTCGTTTCCTGCTTCTTTGGCTTGATATTATCCTGATAATAGGAATAGGTAACGGACTCTAAACCGCTTACCATCTCCGCATCTGTTACATCTGCGAGGAATAGTGTATGGGTGCCAAGGTCTACCTCCTGCACTACTTTACCGGATATATATGCACTAGTGTGCTCCGGCAGATAGAATAATCCATTTTCACTTCTTCGATAACCACCAGCAGCGAATTTATCCACCTCTCTGCCACTTTGAAATCCGAAGTTCTGAAAAACGGAAAATGGAACCGTCTGATCCAAAATAGATAAATTAAATTCTTTGGTATCCTGTATCATATCATGTGTATAATTTTGCTTGTTTACCGCTATGGTAATACGATTTGGTGATGTCGTTACCTGCGCCGCCGTATTGATGATACAGCCATTGTCCTTCTCCCCTGATTTTGCACTCAATACAAATAAACCATACGATAATTTAAACATTGCACTATTATTCATAATCTCTCCATTCTGTGACACATCTGTCACCATACATTATTATAGAAATTATTCTTCTCACTAACCCCATAACTTCAGAAGTTGTATTGCTTTCTTTACTATCTTATAGGATATGGTTTCCAAATCCTTAGATGCATTTTTTAATTCTTTTCGAATCTCAATATGTTGTGGACAGTGTGTTTCACATTTTCCACAGGCTACGCACTGGGAAGCACTGCTTGGATTTTTGCGAAAGGTGGTGCATTGTAAATAATCCCTGCGTCCAGAGCTTTTCCCTTCTGAATACATCGCATTGTAACAACGGAATGTACCCGGTATGTCCACGCCCATTGGACAGGGCATACAATAACCACAGCCGGTACAGCCTACTTTTACGGACTTTTGAATTTCATTTTTCACTTGGTCGATTAACTGGTAATCTGCCTCGGTAAAGCTTTCCGGTAATGTTTCCGATGCCGTCTTCACATTTTCTTCTACCATTTTCAGAGAATTCATACCTGATAATACACAGGTAACCTCCGGTTGATTATACAGCCATTTAAATGCCATCTCTGCGGCCGTTCTGCCTTGTTTATCCTGTGCAAAAATTTCTTTTGCAGACTCCGGCAGTAAATCTACCAGACGCCCACCACGGAGTGGCTCCATTATGATAACAGGAATTCCTTTTTCATTTGCATATTTAAGTCCTGCAACCCCTGCCTGAGAGTGTTCGTCCATATAGTTATACTGGATCTGGCAGAAATCCCAATCATATGCATCGATGAGTTCTATAAATTTATCCGTTTTCCCATGATAGGAGAACCCAATATTGCGAATTGCCCCAGAGGCAAGCTTTTTTTCAATCCAGTCTTTCATTCCCAATTTCACAAGCTTATTCCATGTATCAATATCCGTCAGCATATGCATCAGATAATAATCAATATAATCGGTCTGCAGACGTTTCAGTTCCTCCTGAAATGTTTTCTCTACACCTTCCATGGACTTAATCATATAATGTGGTAATTTAGTAGCAATTTTGACCTTTTCCCTACATTGATTTCGATGCAGGATTTCCCCAACTGCTACTTCACTTCCCGGATAAATATACGCAGTATCATAATAATTTACCCCTGCTTCTATTGCCGCCATTACCTCTTTTTCTGCTTTATCAATATCGATACTATTTCCTTTTTTTGTAAACCGCATACATCCAAACCCCAACGCGGATATATCATTCCCTTTTTTATCTTTTCTATATTGCATACTCTACCTTTTCCTTTACACTTTTTACTACTAATTATAGCACATTTATATAATTCAAAAAACAAAATTTAGAAATGTTTTCTGCTGGGATTTGCGTATAATCATTTATTTAAATTAATTTTATCCTTTTACGCATATTTATTTTTTCAATGCTCATACTAGATACCGAAAGTAACAGTACAATATGAAACAGGAGGTAATATCATGGCTCAACTCTCAGAATTAGAATTACAAAATCTTCGTCATCTTATCGGTGGCTATGAAACAACACATGAAAAAATGACTGAATATGCAACGCAGGCAGAGGATACTAAAATCAAAGAATTTTTCCAAACTTCTGCCAAAGATGCAATGTCATCCAAAACTGAATTAATGAAATTCTTATAACCAGAAAGGACAATCAAAATGAAGGAAAAAACAATGGTATCTGATACATTAGCCGGAATCAATGGGGAGCTTGTTCGTTTTGGTGAAATGATTCCACAAACCGAAGACCCAACTCTAAAACAAACCCTCAAACAAATGCGTAACAAATGTGAAACTTCTCAGGAACAAATCTACAAAATGGCACGCGAAAAACAATATTACACCCCTGCTGCCAAAGCAACCGAAGAAGAAATTCAACATGTAAAATCTCTTTTTACACAGAGTATGTCTTAATTTTAAATGAGATGCCACCCGGCATCTCATTTATTTTTGTAATAATGATTATATGCAAAGCTCAGCATTCTGACATTCGGCTTTTATACCCTTGCTAAGATACTGCTAAGAATCCTTTGTTTTTCTATTTGCGCCTGTTTATTTATGCTATATTGACTCTATTAAATAGTATCTAAATATATATAAGGAGGCTGTGTGATGTCATCAATTGGGGATTTTTTAGTAATGGCTGCGTTAGTACTTGTAGGAGGAACTCCTACTCTTTATCTGCTCTTTAGTATACCAGTAGTCATTGGCTATAAAATATATCGAAAAATACATTTTGGCATATCTATCATGAATTAGTACTTGCTATTCCTATGTGTTTCGCTAAAATGAAACATATAGGATATTTTTTTGGTAAAAATCCCTATCCTTAAGGAGAGATTCCATGCATAAATTACATATACACATTAATTTCAAAAGTCTTTTTTTAACCTTTACACTAATGATTGCCTCTACCCTGTTAGCCTTTTGCCTCTTTGAGCTTGTTCCTGATAACCCGGCTAATATCGCTTTGGTCTATATTCTGGCCTTGATTCTGGCTGCACAATATACCGATGGCTATCTCTATGGGATACTCTTTTCCATGTTTAGTGTTGTTTGTGTGAATTATTTTTTTACCTATCCATTTTTTATTTTGAATTTTACATTAACCGGATATCCGATTACTTTTCTCATTATGTTTACGATTACGATTATCACCAGTACCACGACCAGTCATTTGAAGATTCAGGCAAAACTTCTGGCAGAGAGGGAAGAAATTGTAAGTAAAGCAGAAAAAGAAAAAATGCGTGCCAATTTACTACGTGCTATTTCCCATGATCTGCGTACTCCCCTAACCAGTATTATCGGAGAATCCAGCTCCTATTTTGAGCTTACAGATACGAGTGCTTCTGAAGAACGTGATGATCTGGTTCACCGCATCAATGATGATGCCCATTGGTTATTAAATATGGTAGAAAACCTGTTAACTGTTACCCGTATTCAAGATACAGAAACTGCAAAAGTAAATAAAACACTGGAAGTAGTGGAAGAAATTGTGTCGGAAGCAATTCTCCGTTTCAAGAAGCGCCAACCCAATGCCATTGTAAAAGCGGTAATTCCAGAGGCATTTATTATGCTTCCAATGGACCCACTGCTCATAGAACAGGTTATTATAAATTTACTGGACAATGCATTCGTTCACTCCTTCAGTACGCGGGAAATAACATTAACCATCACAGAGGATGTTCCTGATTTTGTATCTTTTCATATTCGTGATTATGGCAAAGGAATTGACCCTTCCCTCATAGAATCTATTTTCGACGGAACCGGTGCCCGCAGTTCTGATACTCCCGATGCACATCGCGGTATGGGAATTGGACTATCTATTTGTAAAACTATTATTGAGGCCCACAATGGTAATATTTTCGCCAAAAATTATATCGATGGTGCAGAATTTACATTTACTCTGCCAAAGGAACAGGCAAATGACAATCTTACATCTTAAAATAGAAAGGTATACTTATTATGAGTGTTAAATTTTCGATTCTAATTATTGAAGACGAGCAGCATATTTCAGATTTTATGTACAATGCCCTTAATGCACATGGCTATAAAGCTACACAGGCTTTCTCCGGAAAAGATGGGCTGGCATTGATTTCTTCTATTTGCCCTGATATCACCCTCTTGGATTTGGGTCTTCCCGATATGGATGGACTCAATATCATAACAGAGGTGCGCAAATGGTCCAGTAATCCTATTATTGTTATCTCTGCGAGAACACATGAACATGAAAAAGTGCATGCACTAGATTTGGGTGCGGACGATTATATCACGAAACCTTTTGGTACTTCTGAGTTATTAGCACGCATTCGTGCCTCTTTACGCCACAGTAACCGACTGAATAGTGATACCGCTCTCTATTCCAGACCTTATGAATGTGATGGGCTGGTAATCGATTTCAGCCGACGTGTCGTGCTGATTGATAATATGGAAATTCATCTAACACAGATTGAATACAAAATCGTTTCTTACCTTGCACAGAGCTCTGGTAAAGTCGTAACGCATTCTGCTCTGATGACACATGTATGGGGACCTTATTCCGATACAGAAAACAATAAAATACTACGTGTAAATATGGCAAATATACGTCGTAAAATGGAAGTGAATCCGGCAGAGCCAAAGTATATCTTCACAGAAGTCGGTGTTGGATACCGCCTAAAGGAAGATACGCATTAGCCTCTTTTCATATTATGCCGCTGCCACCAGATACATTATATAAGCCCCTTCAAAGAGAAGCAGGATTATTCCATTGCTTCTCTTTAATTTGTAATCCTTGCATACACATAAGAATAGAATGAGCCCAACAATGATTGCAAATACCGTATCAACACGGAAATTAGAAGCAAACGGAATCGGTGTTATCAATGCCGCCGAACCGAGGATAAATAGGATATTAAAAATATTGCTTCCTACAATATTACCAATTGCAATATCTGCATTTCCTTTTTTTGCAGCCGTCACGGAGGTTACCAGTTCAGGCAGAGATGTTCCAAAAGCTACAATCGTTAATCCGATTAACCGTTCACTGATACCGAGCTTTTGTGCCAGAATTGTCGCCGCATCTACGGTAAAGTTACTTCCTATAATAATAATCGCCATGCCACCTACCGTATATAGGAACAGTTTCCACATACTAAGCTGTTTCTTTTCTTCTTTGGGTTCCTCTTTTCCCGCCTTTGCCATGCGAAATAAATAACCCAGATAAATCAGGAAAAATATCCACAATATCATTCCGTCCAAAGCACTAACTGTATTATCCATTCCACCTATAGCCAACAGCAGAACCGTGACCCCCATCATATATGGAATCTCAACCTTTACCGTTGATTTCTGTACCATAACCGGAGTTACCATCGCCGTAATTCCCAGAATTAATAATATATTCAGGATATTACTTCCCACTACATTTCCGATGGAAATATCTGCACTATGCTTTAGAGCTGCCGTAATACTCACAGAAGCCTCCGGCAGACTCGTACCCATTGCCACAATCGTCAATCCTATCACTAATTGAGGAATACCAAACTTATCCGCAATTCCAGAAGCACCGTCTACAAAGAAATCCGCTCCTTTTACTAACAACATAAATCCAACTAATAATAATACCACCTGTAATAAAATTTCCATTTTCTACCTCAACTTTCTATATTTTCTTATTACGCAAAAAAAGACCCCTAGCACGTATTTTTTGCGTGCTAAAAGTCTTGTTCTTTCAACTCTTTGAAAGTGTACAACCACGGATAATGCTTCCGGGGGATGTTGATTGTACAATAGCCTTAACTACTCCCTTTTAACTGTACCGTATCATAACATGGATTTCTTTCAAATAGTCACTTTATTTGATTTCTTAGCGGTTTCTTAGCGGACTTATCCATTTTAAAATATGGCATTCAATACCCCATAGGACAATACCGACATAATACCCGCTGCCAATAATACACCCAGGCTAATTGCCAGAAATGCTTTTTTATGCTCGATTCCAAGCAAAGAAGCAATGAGCGCTCCTGTCCATGCGCCTGTTCCTGGTAAAGGGATTCCCACAAATATCACCAATCCCCAAAATTCGCATTTTTCTATGGTATCCCTTTTTTTCAAGGTTTTCTTTTCCAGCTTTTCAATAAGTGGCTTTATCCGTTTACTTTTTTTCAAAAATGTAAATATCTGGGTTATCAATAGCAGAATAAAAGGAATCGGAATTAGGTTTCCAATAATGCATATAGGCAATGCTTTCTGTATGGGCAAATCCAACAGCATCTCAGAAGCTGCTATCAGACCGCCCCGCAGCTCCAGAATCGGGACCATGGAAATAATTAACAGAATCAGTTCCTTTGAAAATATATTTCCCATAAATCCAATCAATGCCTGAATAATACTTTCTATCATATAGCACTCTCCTTAATTGCATAAAGCTTTTTAAAATAATTAAAATCATCTACATACTGTCCGTCAATTGCATCCTTTATCTTTTGCAAATATTCATGTGTATCAAAAGTAGAGTCATTTACTCTTATGATACATACAGCTATATTAGAACAATGATCTGAAATTCTCTGCACATTTGCAATCAAATCGTTAAATATAAATCCAACCTCAATCGTACATTCCCCTTTGCGTAGGCGCCTTACATGCATTTCCTTTAATTCATCACACATAATATCAATAACCTGCTCTAAGGGTTCCACTTTTTTTGCATTGCTTATGTCGTTTTGTGTATACGCTATCGATGTAAAAATAAGTATTTGGCTTAAGGCAGCTGTCAAAACGGCGATTTCCTCCTGTGCTTCCTTGGAAAAGACAAGATTTTTATTATGTAGTTCTGCGGAAACCTTTGCAATATTGAGTGCATGGTCTCCTATCCGCTCCATATCGCCAATCGTATGCAGTATCTTTGAAACCTCCCGACTGTCTTTATCCGATATTCTCTTACCGCCCAGTTTCAGTAAGTAAGTACCAAGATTATCTTCAAAAGTATCCGTCTTTTCTTCGTTCTTCCAAATCTCTTCCATCATTTCTGCCTGGTATCTTTTCACCAAATCCGTAGACATTTCTACAGACTTTTTCACGATATCCAGCATCTCCAATGCTCTGTTATGGCACTCTGCAATTGCCACTGAAGGAGTTGCCAAAAGTCGTTCATCCAAGAAGATCTGCTTTTCCTTTTCATCACTCTTTACCGTAAGCTTTGCTAATTGTTCCAGTTGTTTTACAAACGGAAACAATAATGCAGTTGTTACAATATTAAAAATACTGTGTACACCGGCGATTCCAATCGGTCTAATTGCTTTCTCAATGAAATCAAAGTGAAAAATTGCATTTCCCGTATAGAATACCAAAAGGCAAAAAATGGTTCCGATAATGTTAAAATAAATATGTACAACTGCTACTCTTTTGGCATTTTTACTGACTCCGATGCTCGAAAGCAAGGCTGTAACACAGGTGCCTATATTCTGTCCCATAATGATAGGAATTGCCATTCCAAAGGTAATATTTCCCGTCATGGATAATGCCTGCAGGATACCCACAGATGCAGCTGAACTCTGGATTACCCCGGTAAAAATGGTTCCAACCAGCACCCCTAATATCGGATTTCGGAATAATACTAACAGCTCTGTAAACTTACTACTTTCTGCCAATGGCGCCACTGCTGCCCCCATCAGATTCATACCATACATCAGTATCGAAAAGCCAATCATTACAGTTCCGATATTCTTATTCTTTCTTTTCTTGGAAACCATTATAAATAGAATACCAATTACCGCAATAATCGGGGAGAAGCTTTCCGGTTTTAATAACCGCAAAAAGAAGTTATTACTTTCAATTCCCGCAAGGCTAAGTACCCATGCGGTTAACGTGGTTCCAATATTAGAACCCATGATAATTCCGATTGTCTGCTGTAGTTCCATAATACCCGAATTTACAAATCCCACCAGCATAACCGTCATTGCAGATGAAGACTGAATCGCTATCGTGACACCCATTCCAAATAATAGGCTCTTGATTGGATTTGCCGTTACTTTTTTAAGGCTTCTCTCTAACTTTCCTCCTGCCATTCTTTCCAATCCTGTAGAAAGCACGTTCATTCCATATAGAAAGAAAGCAAGTCCTCCGAATAATGTAAATACTGAAAATATGTCCATCTGATAAATTATCCCTCTCTGTTTCTTTATTTTAGTTTTTAGACGTTTTTACTACTAAAGTGTAGCACAGAAAGAAGACCTATATACGCTAAGAAAGTGCTAAACTTTACAGTCCAGCACTTTCTTCATATATCTAAGCAGTTCTATGTAATTAAATTTCAATCAGTTCGTATTCCATTGTTCCAAGTCCAATTTTTTCTGCATGTTCCAGACAGGACTTCCATTCCGTATCCGGATGTGTCATATGGAAATGGTCATGTCCCTCTGCTCCATGTTCATGTCCGTGCATATTTTCACTTAAGATACTTCCGTCAATGATTGGCATCTTATTACATAAGTCTGCACATGCCTGGTCTAAAGCAACTGGATCAAAGGACGCAAGCATGCCAACATTTGGAATGATTGGAATATCATTTTCTGCGTGACAGTCACAGTTCGGCGATACATCACAGATTAGAGATACGTGGAAGCACGGTCTGTCTTTACATACAGCAAGACTGTACTCCGCCATTCTACGATTCAACATTTTGACGGAATCATGGAAATTTGCCGCGATGGCATCCTTTGGACAGACTGCCATACATCTGCCGCAGCCTACACATTTATCCTGATTAATTTCTGCTTTTCCATTGGCAACTTCCGGTGCATCATGTGCACAAATCTTTGTACATGCTCCACAGCCTACACATTGTGATTGGTCTACAGCAGGTTTTCCTTCACAATGCTGCTCCATCTTACCTGCCCTGGAACCACAGCCCATACCGATATTCTTGAGTGCACCTCCAAACCCCGCCATTTCATGTCCCTTAAAATGCGTAAGTGAAATAAAGATATCTGCATCCATAATTGCCTGTCCGATTTTTGCTTCTTTTACATACTCTCCGTTAATTGGAACCAGTGCTTCATCCGTTCCTTTCAGTCCGTCACCTATGATTACATGACAGCCTGTCTGATAAGGAGAAAATCCATTTACATATGCCGTTTCCATATGGTCAATGGCATTCTTACGGCTGCCTACATACAGAGTATTGCAATCCGTCAGAAATGGTTTTCCGCCAAGCTCCTTTATATAATCTGCAACTACCTTTGCGTAATTTGGTCTTAAAAAGGCCAGATTACCATATTCCCCAAAATGAATCTTAATTGCCGCATACTTATCCGTAAAATCTATATTTTCAAAGCCTGCCTTCTTCATTAATCTATGTAGTTTTTGCAATAAATTTTCATTATAAGATGTTTTAAACGTAGTATAGTATACCTTTGCATTTTTCATTTTTAGCTCCCATCTGCGACCTTTGGTCGCGTACAAATGTATTTATTGTTCCATTCCTTTTGCTCTTATGCACTCCTTTTAGTGTAACATATTTTTTTAAAAATGGTATGTTTTTTAAGACTCTATTTTCTATTAAACATTTTTAGATACTATAATTGTAAAAAGCGCAATTTTTTGCTATAGAATTCTGGAAACAAATAACCTATAATGTGAATTGCGAAGAAATTTATGATTTAAAATTGAAAAAGAAAGAGGTATCCCATACATGAAAACCAGGAGAATCCTAATGTCCTTATTCGGTGTTATTATCTGTGCCATCAGTGTTGGTATTTTTAAAATTGCTGCTTTCGGAGTTGACCCGTTTCAATCCCTCATGAGTGGATTAAATCAGCTTATTCCCCTCCCCTTTGGAACACTTTATACCATCATCAATATTCTTTTACTAACCTTCGGTTTTATCGTTGACCGCCACAATATTGGCATTGCCACTTTTATTAATTTATTTCTATTGGGATACATCACACAATATTCCTATGAATTCCTGCAGACAATCATTATTAATCCTTCTTACTTTACCAGAGCAGTCTGCCTAATCGTGGGAATTGTTGTTATCTGTTTTTCATCTTCTCTATATATGACCGCAAATTTGGGTGTGTCTACCTATGATGCAATTGCAATAATTCTTTCTGGTAAATGGCACATTGCAAAATTCAAATTTTGCAGAATCACGACCGATTTAATCTGTGTAATCGTCGGTATCATTGTCTTTCTCATCGGTGGTGGCAGTATTTCCGTAATTCCAACCTTTGTAGGTATCGCTACTATTATTACTGCTTTCTTCATGGGACCATTAATTGAAGTATTTAATGAAAAAATTTCCCGCCCTTTATTAAATAAGTAACATGAAATGATTATATGCAAACTGTTCCCTGTCAAAAGGCACATGATAATTGTGTCCCTACAAATAGAGCTCCATATATAATTGGTTGATGGAGCATGTAGATTGGCAGGGAATATTTACCTACATAGGAAATTCCACTCATCTTTTTCCCCTGCAAAAAAGTATTTTTTTCATGTTCAGATACTATTTGAAATGCAAAATATCCTGCCAGAAACAGAAAAAACCACGGAAACAAAGAAAAGTAATCTGTCGACTGAAAACTTTCGTCTGGGAATCCTAAAAAAGTCATCATATAGCCTTTATAAAAAGCAGAAGGCACTCTTCCAACCCGCATACTTTCAAATCCAAAGAAGCCTTCATTTATCTCTCTTACAAAAAAGAACAAAACTACACTCATCAAAAGGCCTGCGTATTTATTCCATTTTCTGACTGCCTTATCCAATGGAATCATAAGAAGCATACAGGCACCCAGCATCGATAAAACCCCAAATACAATCCGTTGTTCTGGCATAATTAGTATCGTAATAACAGAAATCGCCGCTCCTGCCAAAGAAACAATGCATCCCCTCTTAAAATGCTGCTTTCCCAATGTCCAGCAAAATCCAGATAAAAAAATAAATGTCCAGCAAATACTCTGTTGCCATAAATAACCAGCTTCTGACTCGTACCACTCCAAAGATATACCAAAGATATACACCATGTCCCACACTAAGTGATACAGTATCATACTGATAAGATTGATTCCCCTAATATTGTCAATCGTATAAAATCTCATTCGAACTCCCATCTCTCCGGCAGCCACGCCAGACAAACCATGAACTATTTTTCACAAAAACCTCTATTACTTCTATAATAATTCGTAATATCTATTATGTCCATTTTTTTATTGATTAAACTTAAATTATTATCCTCCAAATAACTAGCAATTCTTGCTGGGCTCTATCTCTTAATATCCATTGCACAAATTCCCCCTTGACTCTCTGAATTTTAAACTGTTTACGAAACTTATTACTAAAGTTCACGACTAAATATTTGCACCTACTGCTAATCTGTCCTTTAGTGTAATATCTGTATCTGCATATTTAACTCTAAATCAACTCACAATCTTTCAGAATTTTACCAATAATCTCATGAATTGCCATAGATGGATTCTCTTTGTAATACTTATATCCCTTATATTGCAATAATTTATATCCGTTTTCCTCATTTCTTACCATAATTCTTTTTGCACGATTTACAGCTTCAATGACATTTGATAATTCGAGCTTACCTAAACATCGTTTAAAATTATCTTCATGTTTATATTCTTTCATATATTCGAATTGCTCGCCATATGCACGGTTCAAAGGTGTAATATAGTTTTTACGGTGTGTATAAGAAGCATTACAATCTGCTTTATGCAGGATAATCCATAAATCAAAAGTCAAGTTTGTATATCCAAATTTGTAGGTAATCTGCTTTCCTACCTCCTTTGCAGCCTTCATATTATCCATAGTCTCTGTGAACTGCTTAGTATGAATCGGATCGTCACTTTCATAATCAGATAAATGCCATACTTCTGTTTTACCGGTAACTACCAAAGACTTTGCTCTCTTTAATGGATTCTTCTGAACAGGACAATCAAATGTGACCTTATACGCAGATGCTTCTGTTTCATTGATTCTATCCTGTAGCCATTTCAAGTACCATTGTTCTGTTTCACCTTCTACTGTAAAGTAATATTTCTTTGTGCTTTTCATCTTTGCCATACATTACACCTTTCCTTCTGATGCAATGATTTCTTCAAAAATTGGGGTGAAATCGATGTCCTTAATTGCTCCGTATTCACTAACAAAATAGCTCTTCATATAATCTGCGTGTTTTCGTACTCCCTTTTCTCCTGTTGTACCAAAATCAGAAAGTGAATATAATCTGCTATAATGACTATCATCATCTCGTTCAACAAACTTTATTTCATCTCTTCTGAATAGATTTGAATTCAGGAAAATAGGATTATGTGTATTAAAAATCAGCTGTGAATGATGAATATTGATATCATCATTATGGAAAATGTTAATAATACTCATCAGTGCCATCGGATGTATAGATGCATCAAATTCATCTACAACCAAAGTTCCACCAGTCAGAATTGCTCGTAATACCAACGGGAACATATTGATGAAACGAATTGTTCCATAAGATTCAAATAATTCAGCCGCCATTGCCGCTGTCTTATGATTCTTACTATCCTTAAATAAAGCACACAATTTTGCTTCTGCCTCATCATCACTAACTACATATCCCAAAGCATTTGAATTGATTCCAAATAATTTTGCTGCTTTATCTGTTGTCTTTTCAACATATACCGCTTTTTTCTGCGGATCAGAAAATCTCTTAATCAGATGCATGGAATCAGCTCGATATATAACCATAAATTTGTTCGTGAACCAATCAGTAATCAGCTTAACCAATGACTGTGAGAAAATTAGCTTGAATCCATTGGTCAGGAAAAGTTCCTCTGGGTTTAAACCGTTTGTGGAAATCTCGACTAATCCGTCTATATTGTTACCAACGGAGTCAGCAATAAATGATTTAATTTGTTTCAAATTACCAATGGTCAAATCATTCGTTCGCAAAAAGATCTCTTCCCCATTTACAATCAATTCCTCTTTAACAATTTTTCTCTTATATTCATCATCAAGGAATGTTCCTAAATCCGCTGTTAAGCTATAACCAATCTCCATTCCATCTTCAGCAAATCTCACAGCTAGTTCCACTGGTTCTGCCTGTTCTTTGTTGTTATTAGGAATAAATTCCAGTGCTGCCGAGGCCGGATTAGGTGAAGATTTTTCTTCGGAATTGCGAATATTTCCGCGTAAGATAATTGCACGCATTACATCCATTGCACCTATAATATTTGTCTTACCTGCCGCATTGGGTCCATATATGACGGATGATGACAATCCTTTTATTGTCTTACCTTTTATCTTCTCTGTACATAAGCTGTAGTCCAAACCCTTTTGCTTTGGTGCTGCCACCATATTAAATGATGTTTCTTCTACAAATGATTTGTAATTCTTTGTTCTAAAATCTAAAAGCATAAATTTTCCCTCCATTCTGCAAAAATATTGCAAAACCATATATACATTATATTCTTAATATGTCCGCGAGTCAAATAGAACATTCCCATTTTGCAGTTTTGTTGCAAAACCAAATTATTTTCTATTGTGATGCATAATATTTCTGTTCAAAAGAAAAGCACCTGACCAAATCGATGATCAAATCCTTGCATACTTTTTTCTGCACCATGAAAATGTGTTCTACTGTATCGATGTAGTCATAAAAGTTTTCGTGGCTGCTTCAATACAATAGAACGTTTCAGATAGCGTGGGGGCCCGCCCTATCTGAAACGTTCTATTGTATCGAAGCAGCCACTTCTATCTCCACTGACTTACTATTTTATTCCAATATGGCTACGCCATATGGCTGTAATGTTACTGTGTCCTGAATATCTAAATCAGTAAGCAAATCCCTGTATGGCTTTTTCATAGCAACTACAACTGGATATGTATTATGATTCATGATAAAGATTACCTCTTTTTCATCATCTGTAGCATGCGTAATCTCTACTCCTGAGATTTCATATAGGTCAATTGGCAGATTTGCCTTTTCGCCAAGATATTTCATAAGGTTTTTCATCGCTGTATCATCTAAATCACAACCAAGATAATATACCTCTCCTTTGCCTAACCTATTTACTGTTAAGCAAGGACTATTGCTATAGAAATCTTCTGTATATACTCCAAGTGGTTTTGCAGTGACTGGTTCTATAATATCGCACCAGAGGGTTGCCCTGCCCCTGCCAAATACTCCTGATACTTCCGTATGCTTTTCAAATTGTGGATCATAATCATGCACTTCAATACCTGCCATATCCACAAATTGTCCCGGTACGGTTTCCATACGCATATTATTATATTCATCTTTAATGCCACTTCGAAAAGAAATGAATAGCTTTCCACCCTTTTCCACATACTGCTCCAGATTCTTCTTATCATCATCATTGAGAATCAGTAATGCCGGTGCCAAAACGATATCATAGGACTCTAGGTTTTCTCCTGCCGTAACAAAGTCAACAGCAATACCCATCTCGTAGAAAGGTTTATAGTAAGCTAACAGTAATCTGTCATATTGAAATCCCTCTACATGTTTATGAATCGAATGGCTCCATTCACTATCAAAGGATTTTATAATTGCTACTCTCGCTTTTGGCTGCAATGCTCCAAGCGTTTTATTTAATGACTCCATTTCCTGTCCTATTTGTGCAATCTCTTCATATCTTCTGTTTGGTTTTCCATCATGATTTAAGATACCATGCCAATATTCTTCTGTACCAAATGGACACGCTCTCCAGCGAAAATAAACTACCGTATCTGCACCATTGGCAACCGCCTGATACGTCCACAGACGAAGCTTGCCCGGTGTTGGTGTCGGTCCCATCTTACTCCATCCACATGCACCGCTTTGCTGTTCCATAACCCAGAATGGTTGTTTCTTGTAGCTTCTAAGTAAAGCATGATCTCTTGATACCGTCGCCGCTTCTGCTATGCCCCACTGAAATTCTATATAATTATCCCAGGAAACAAAATCCAGTTTTTCAGAGCATTTAAAATAGTCTATTCCTGTTCCGGAATTCACGGCTGCATCCAGCATATTGGTAGTAATCGGTTTCTCACTGTACTGCTTAATAACTGCAACCGATTCATTCATAAAACTGATTACAGAATCGCTGCAGAATCTATAATAGTCCAGTAATAATGCCGGATTTTGTCCCTGCGTATCGTGGCAGGTGTCATAGCAGGCTCCTGCTTTGGGAATAATCACTTCCTCAAAGCTGTTATAGATTTGGCTCCAAAATACCGTTCCATATTTTTGATTTAAATTTTCTATGGTTTTGTATTTTTCTGCCAGCCACATCTGAAATTTCTTTTTACACTTGTCGCAATAGCAGCGGGTTGTATTCGACCAGCCTAATTCATTATCAATCTGCCACGCCTCTAGTGCCGGATGATTTGCATAGCGTTTTGCTATCTTATGTACCAGTACACTTGTCTTCTGCCTATAGGTATCACTATTAAAGCAATAATGCTTTCTGGTTCCAAATACCTTGGCATTTCCATGTATATCATCCTGAAATATATCCGGATACTTATCCGTCATCCATTTTGGTGGTGTTGCTGACGGAGTACATAATACCACTTTGATTCCATATTGATTAAAATAGTCTAGTGCTTCATCCAGCCATGCAAAATCATACATATCTTCCGTTGGTTCATACAGGCTCCACGCAAATTCTCCTATTCGAATTACCTGAATATTTGCTTTTACCATCATCTCCGCATCGATTTTCCAACGTTCTTTTTCCCAATGTTCCGGATAATAATCTGCTCCAATTCTCATAGATGACTCCTTTCTTTTCCAATGTTTATCTGTTTTTAACTAATA
>JAQUYA010000016.1 GCA_028692055.1 Lachnospiraceae bacterium
AAAACCTTTTGTTTATTTACAATAGTTCTGTTCATTTCTGATTTTCATAAACAAAACCGCTAACCCTTATAAATCATGGCTTAGCGGCTTCTGTAGGTTTTGTTTATGAATTTCCAGTTAATCTTTCCTCCTGAAATAAAAAAATCCCGCCAAAGAAACGGCGGGTAAGTTAATGGTTATTAATTTTTTTCAAAAGATTCCACGTTAAGGTGGAACCTTCTGGCGTAATCGTATGTTAGTCATACTGCCTCCTGTTCCTCCTTAAGGGATTTTTGAAATCTAGGTATAATGAAAGCCGGGGATTTCTCCTCGGCTATGATATCTCTTGCTTATTCTTTTCCCCCTTGACAATTAGGACATTTGCGCTGCCAAATATCTGTACCATTTGCATAATAAGTATGCCCACAGTGTAAACAATTCATATTGTAAAACCATTGATTACTATCTGTACCTGGTTTAGAACTTCGACCATTGTTCCGCTGACTGTTTTTGTTTACATACCCGGAATCAGTCGATTTAAAATTTTTCAATTCTACGCTTTCCTTATTATTAATACTCCCCATACTTTCTCCTTCTTCCTCTGAAATATTTTTTATATCTTTTTTACTTATATTAAAAAAATTAGCAATATAAAGTACTATAAAAATACTAGTAAGCACAATTATTAAATACCAAAACTTTGTTATAATCCCAATAAGAACGAGCATTGCAATGGGAAATGTTACCTGTTCTGTCTTAAATCTATGTCTGTTGACTCTATACTGCTTATATCTTCGATAAGATGCATCCGTACTATTTAAACGCATATAACAGTCCTCCTTCGATTTATTTGCTAACCAATATATACATATCCAAAGTGAAACTGCGATTTTGTAATTGCATTCTTAACGCTTCCGTCATCTTTTCTAAATTTAAGAACTTCTGCTTTAATTTCAGTTTCTTCTTCAAGTTCAGTTAATTTGAACCATATTTTCCCTCTTTCTTCTACACCAAATTCAACTGGAATTGTAGATGGATCACCCGGACAAGCAATCTCATCTCTCGAAGAAACAATTTCTTGAATTTTTGCGGAGTAGCACACATCATTAATTCCCATCCCTAATGCAAAAAGAATTTTAACAACTTCTCCAGACTTGATTGTTTGATTATAAAATTTTATTTTATCTTTCGCCATCCCAGTATGCAGGCTCATTGTGCTAAACCAAGTATATCCATGTTGTTCAATAGCTCTCATATATGCCTGTATTGTCTCTTCACCATTCAATTCCTCGTCACTAGTAGAATATGCTGTTCCTAGTTTCATAAAAATGTAATCGTTAATTGCAGTATCGTCCTCTCTTGTAGTGATTAGTTCCTTCGTCTTCGATATATTCAAAGAATTTTTTAATAACTTCAGATAAAGTTCTTCATCTTGAGCTAACATATAAGTCTGCATCATTTCACTTAAAACTGTAGATTTACTAACACCCTTCTCCTTTGTAAATTCATCAAAAATTCTTTGTGTCCTTTCGTCTGCATAAATAGATAAATATCCTGGTCTTGCCATAATAGTCCTCCTTTATTGTACCGCATATCTCCATCGACTTATTCATAAACAAAGAATACTACTTAATATAAACATTGTCAAGCAAAATGTACCGCTTTTCTCAATCGACATTCATGATTAAATCTTACCAAATAGTATCCCACAATACACAGTGAATACTATTTGGCTAAATTATTGTTTCAATTAATCTTACTCTAATTCATGAACCTCCATAAACCAGTTACGCTTTTAGAATTTCCCATCCCATTATCCTTCACATACTGCTTCACCTTATCAATATCCTCCTTAGAAAACTCAAAACTCTTCACAACATGAGACCAGTTCCCATCTTCCCCTTTCACATTGTTCATAGCCATCGCCAAAGTATTTCGATAAGTCACATCACTTCTCCACTTTGA
This sequence comes from Lachnospiraceae bacterium, assembly GCA_028692055.1. GTDB lineage: Bacteria > Bacillota > Clostridia > Lachnospirales > Lachnospiraceae > SZUA-378. Next base: position 1,945 of record JAQUYA010000016.1, read on the forward strand.
TGTTACCTCCAATCCTCCTGAGGCATAATCATTCTTATAATAATCTGCCGCAATAAATCTTGCATACTGCTTCTTTCCATCAAAGTCCATTGGTCCCTCTTTTGTAGCATTTGTATCTACAATCGTTACCTTTGCCTGCTTCTCAGTTGTATTGCTTCTACTATCTGTCGTGGTATACGTTATCGTAATCACACCAGAACCACTTAAACCGGTAAAAGTGTTTGTAGAATAATTTTTAACACGAATCTGAGTTGTTCCATCCTCTCTGTCAGTTGACGTTACCGTCCGAAGTAGCTCTGCCTCCGTAATCATGCCAGTCTGCGCTTCATACAAGGTAAAATACCGATCTGTGCAAGTCAGATCAGGTGCATAGTCCCAGATTGCATAGAAGTGAAATGTATACCCATTCACACTGGAAAGATTACGAATCTGCTGTCTTTCCTCATATGTCGCATAATAGGAATTGGCATCTGTATTCCATCCAAGGTACTTACATAGATGGGATGGATGTGCAAAGCTCATAGTTGGCAGAGTGTACGTTTGATCATACTTGCAAATCAGCGTAGTCATTGACCCACTACCGCCATTTGGATAAAACACAATATAATAGGTGTTCGCCTCTGCATTTGCTGTCAATGAAACATTTCCAGTTACAGAAAAGATATAACTTTTGCTAGAAGACGTATAAGTTCCAGTCCAGTTCTTCCATGTATATCCGGTTTTCACCACTGCATCTACCGTACAATTAGCTCCATAATAATAACTTCCTCCACCTGAAACGCTACTGATCCCCGTCCCTGCACTAACACTCACCGAATATTTCTTTCTTGAAATATAGATATAATGATTCTTTGCTCCAGATATAGTATATTTACTCACACTCGCTGCATCAAAGCAGGCATCTCCCAAATAAGACCATTCAAAGCTCGCTCCATAATACAGATTCTGGCTCATGGCAAGTGCCCAATCACCACTATAAGTTCCATTCGCATCCTGGTATTTTACATAAACATTCTGTATATATTGCTTACGGTAAACCGATACATAGGAAGTCTTATCCTGCTTTGCTGTGTAAGAAATACTTGCAGCCTCATAACACGAATCAGCACCTCTTGACCATGAGACCGTTTCTCCATATACATAATCTTTGTTGATGACAACACTATAACCTCCATAGCCTCCATCTGCTTCTTGATATCTTACATACACAATCTGCCTTGATTTAAGCTCCGTTACATAATTAATGTTCATATCAAAATAACTGTGTAACGAGCTTGGATTACTCCAAGGAGCTGCATTTGCAATACCGTTATAATCTGAATATACACTGCCATAAAAGTTCCCATAATCGTCCATAGAACCACTATTTGTACGATTTCCATACTTATCAATCTTGATGGTAATCATACAACTGTCCACCACGATATATCCACCATTAATAATGAATTCATTGTATGCAGTTCGATTTGTCTGTGCTAGCTTAGATTTTACATAACTAAGATTAATTCTACACAGATCATAAATGTATCCACCAGAAGCCACTTCATTAACCGTCTCTACTGTATATCCAGAAAGATTAAAATAAATATAAACTGACTGTGTCGAGGTTGTTACTCTCATTCGATAACCAATGGTTCCCCAGTGAGTAGTACTCACGTTAATGGTTGCCTGTTTTCCTCTTGTCGCATAGTAAAAGTATCCGTCCTTAAAAACAATCTGTGACCCATACGTATTATAAAAGGTAACTGCATTATCAAAGGTAGCTGCATGCGCCTCCTGTGGAGGTGCTAGAGCTGTTAATCCAATTACGGACAATAAGAAAAACAGACTAATTAAGCCTGTTTTCCATGATTTCTTCATATTCAATTCTTCCTTCCTCTAAAATACAAATGCTGACCAGTTATAACATACTGTCTTGTTGGTTCCATCTGGGTTCTGCTTTCCGGTACTATAAGTACCAACATAAGAATACAGATTTCCACCATCTCTCAAATCAATTTTAGGAACCTCATCAAACAATGCATACCCCTTACTGGTAACACTGACTTCCATATAATCAATCTTCTGTTCTTCCAAATAGCTGATTATTTTTTCTTTCAATTCTGCATCCGTAGGAGTACCTGATTTCCAAGTCTGAATCATAGAATCAAGATCTGCCTTCTGCGCAGAAGTAATATCTCCCTTTGCAGACGCTTCAGCTTTCCAACCTTCCGATATTGGAACATACTTTGTTTCTTGAATTGGAGCAACGGTTGTATCTGGTTCAAACTGATTAGCCGGTTTTTCTGTTGGTTTCACTACTGATGTGATTTCTTCCTCTGCTTTCGTCTCAGCCTTCTTCGTTACACTAGGCTTCTTTGTTTCTGAATTCTTGGCTTCCACCGTTGGTTTAGCTGTAACACTTGTATTCTCTTTAGAGATTTCCGCAGATTCCTTAGTCTGCTCTTTTGTATCTTCTACTTGAGGCGTTTCTTCTACGATTGGAACTTCTGTAGGTTTCACTTCTTCACTAGTAATTCCATCTCTTTCAGTATCAACGGAAGTTTCCACTAGATTCCAATTTGATTTTATATTAGAGACAATCAGTATTCCAACAGCTAACATTGCAATAGTAAATACGCCTATTAACAGCTTCCAATGCTTTCTTAAATATCTCTTCATCTTCTCTTTCATCTTGCGCCTCCTTGATTATCTGGAACTGTGTATTGTTCCATAATTACGGTTTTCTTTACAGATACCTGACCGTCTGTTCCAACTGGATGTTTATATTTCTCAATGACCTCCACGGATAACAGTCCTTTTTGATAATCGACATCCAGTACATTAACCTTTATGGTACAGTCAGAATTGATCTGCACCAATAAAGCTTCTATGAAATCTGCAATGAACTCGTCATTACTGCCCACGGAATAGGTCTTACTATCAAACTGGTTCTCCACGGTATCCTGTAAAGCACTGTCTACTGCACGGTTTAACTCATTCTGCCTCATATTCGTCCCACACAAGGTCATTACAATGACAATTGATATAATCGCACAGATGGTAATTCCAAAGCCTAAAAGCACATTCTTCATCCCTAGCTCCTCCTCTCATCCACTGCAATCGGTATTTTCCATACACTGGTCAGATTTTCTCTGTCCCTGATCTGAAAATAAACCACATACACCCCTGCACTTGGAAAACGGATGCTTCCATCCGAAGCGGAATAGGCACTCATAACACTGGTTCCATCTGCTTTTCTGATATCTAACACTTTACCAAACATGGTATTTGTAAACAACTTTGATAGGATGACTTTATCCATGGGATAAATTATTCCTTCCATATCCTTGGCATAATACCTGGAAAGAAAACTGGTACTATCCAAAGCAAAGAACCTGCCATAGGATGCAGTGTATGCTGCTACTGGCTTCGTCCTGTTATGCCAGGTGACTACGGAATCAAAGTCATGATAAGAAGCATAATCTGTTTCTTCTTTTTCCACTGATACTCCTGCAATCTTTAATATTCCTGTTTTGCCTGATACTGAGATTCCAAATAAAACTCCAAGTATCAAGACAGCAGTAACAATAGCAATGATTGCAGTTCCAAACTCATGGAATATCTCTTTCATCTAAGCACCACCTCCTAACACACTGGTAATGAAAAGATGAATCAGCGTTGTCATAGGCGTACCGAGAAAGAAATATGCCAGTATTCCAAGAAAGAGACCGCCACTGACTGCTTCAATGACAAACTCTCCATACTCTTCAAAAATCTCTTTCATTCAATCCTCCTCAACTACTGATTACCCTTAAGAACCCAATCAGTATGGCTGCCATTCCACTTCCTGCAATCGCATAAATAATTCCACTTCCAAACTGTTCTATAATCAACTTCATAATTGCCTCCTATCTTGCAAATGCACGTATCTGCTTGGTACTAATGACTTCTAAAAAGTCTACATGATACTTATATCTTAGAACCACTTCCATTAATGTGGGCTTTCCATCTTCGTCTTTTACAATACTGCTTTCGTCAATCAAAAGCTCATACCCTGCATATACTGCCTGCGTCTTGCATGCATTGATAACACTTAGTGCAAAGTTAGAATCCTCGATTTCTGCAACCACAGAAGCATGAAAATCCCTCGCATTGTTTGCGTCTATACAGGCTGACATTACACCCGCCATCGTAAATACAGATAACAGAAGGATAAAGATTCCCACATATGTCTTAATTGTTGTGCTCATGTATTTTCCCTCCTACATTCCAAACGTCAGGTTCTGAAGGAATACTACCAAAAGTAGTGCCATATCCACCATCAGCTTAAAGGAAGCAAGGAGTGACGGTAACAGGATATAAATCTTCATTCCAGCAATCTTATCTTCCTGTGTCAGCTTCTCTGCCTTATCCATCATGGCATTATTACGGTCAATGAGTTCTTCCACCTGCTTTGTCACATCTCCTGCATTTCCACTAGATAATGCATAAAGCATCTTCATAGCTGACTGCACATCCGGGTTTCGATATTCCTTTAAAAATCTGTGATATGGTTCAATTGCATTTGGATCATCTTCCAGGTCATAAATCAATTCATCCAATGCATGAATCAAAACCTCTGGCGCACTGTCCATGGATTTACGAATTGCCATCTGCACGTTATCGGTCTGTAACAATAATGCGACCTCCATCAGCCAATTCGGAAACTGCTTTTCAATCTCTCGTGCTACCTTTTTCTTTGCAAGATTATGACCGACCTTATGCTGATTTAAGAAAAACAGAACTACTACAATTCCTGCTACTAAAATGGCAATATTTTTAAAATATACAAATACACCAATAAAAAGGATTGCTGGGATTACTGCCATCTTTTGACTAGCTTTTGCTTCCTTTGCTTCATCATAATCCCTTACCTGAAGGAATTTCCGATCCATTCCAGAACTGTCCGTTTCCTTTTCAATCCAGCTCTTACACAACTTCTTATCTGATTTCACATAGATGAGCATGCAAATACCAATCAATACAACTGCTGATATCTGACATAACGGAATTGCACTGATATCCAAATCCCCACCTAACAGATAAAGGGGAAGAATACAGATTAGTAACGTTGCTACCAAAGCAATTAGGATATTTCTCTTTACGATCTGATACTCTTTTTGCAGATTGATGATTCGTTCTGCCCACATGGCTCTGTTCTTTGAAAGCAATGCAATGCTGCCACCTGCATCACCACCACGCCTCTGGGCACCTATTACAAAGGAATGAACAGCATCGACTCTTTCACAATGAAAGAATTCACTAATCATAGCTAACGCTTCCTGTTCTGGATCTTCGCTGTCTGTCGCATACTGAATATGTTCAATTGCTCGAAGCAGTATCTCATGGAATTCTCCATCATCAAAAATAGTGGCTGTTTCTATTAATGCATTCAGCACGGTCTTGTTCCTCTTAAAAGAATACAAGAACTGTTCCATATAATTATTTGCCATGGAAAACATGGTCGTATGATACTTCCCCTTCATGGTCTGAATCAGAACAAGTGGTGAAAATACCACCCCTATAATTCCGATTGCTGCAATATAAGGTAACTGCAATTTATACAGCAATCCAAAGATAGCTGCCAGTAACACAATCATTCCATAGGAAACCATTGCTTTCTTTGGTGTAAACTCATATCCATACCTTGCAAGTTCCTGTGTCAGGTTCTTATATCTTAAAAACCTGAGTGAACTTTTTTTCTTCTTTACATGTCCTTTCTTCAAGGCTTACTCACTCCTTCCGCTGAAAATGGCGTAATACTCATTCTTTCAAATTTCTCAAGGACTGGTTCAGGAAGGCTCTTCTCTACCAGCTCTCCATTTAATACCACTGGAAATGTAACATTGCTTCCATCCTTTCGATAGAAAAAGCAAACCTGATCAATATATCTTCTGATTTTACCATCTTCCATCTGTTTCTTACGAACCAAGATACCAACATCAATGAACATAAAAATATCATTCTCCATTCGATCTGCATCGGTTCGGCTTGCCAACATATTTAAAATACGATCTGGTATCTTTCTTACATCATCCGTGTGAATCGTAGTAAACCCACGAATTCCTGTAGATAAGCTCTCAAGCAGATATTTTACTTCCACAGAACGGGCTTCTGATAACATAAGCCATTTAGGATTTTGTCTAAGACTTGTCTTAATCGCTTTTGTATAACTAAACCCGTCCGATACCATCAATTCCACACAATCCTTCTCGGGATTGATTTCCTTGTAATGAAGCTCTGGTGTATCTTCGATGGTAATAACCCTTTCATTTGCAGGAATATACTGTGAAAAGAATTTTATTCCTTCTGTCTTTCCCACACCTGGTTCCCCACAGAACACAAAGTTCATACGTGCCTTCACGCAATTCGTCAAAAGCTCTAAAATCTCTTTGGTACAATATCCATCCGTAATCATGCTCTCCCTTGTCATACGAACGGTCGGAAGGGTTTTTCTGATGCAAACTGACCTTCCTGAAATTGCGGAAGACTCATGGACAATACTGATACGAAGAGTATCTGTGTCAGCTTCTAACAGATTCTCCACCTTGTTAAAAGGCTTACTTACGTTATTGGCAATATAATGGCTGAACTTCTCGATAAATTCCTTGGTGACGCCATGTTCCTCCACTTTTATTCGTTCATTCGCTGTATTGGTGATCCATAAATCCGTCCCATTAAAGTCAATATCTGTGATTTCATCATCTTCGATATAAGACCATAAGGGTCCAAAATGTGCGGGCACCAGCTCCCACTTTGTACTTCGTTCCATATAGCTCCTTTCCAAGAGGGGAGGCTGTCCCCTCTTTGTGTAATTTTGTACTTAATTGGTTCTCCACCATTAACCTGTAATGGTTCCAGCTGCTCTGTTGAAGAAGCTGTCGATCAGGTTCTTAAAGGAGTTTGCTACTACTCCATCTGTTGCCAAAAGCATTACGATAATTGCTACTAATGCGCTGATTGCTACTGCTGCAATAATAACTGATCCATACTGTTCAAAAATCTCTTTCATTTGATTTACCTCATTCTTTCTTTATTGTTGGTATTGTTTTTATTACTACAATCCATTAGCCCGTGATGGTTCCAGCTGCTCTGTTGAAAAAGCTGTCAATCAGGTTCTTGAAGGAATTTGCTACTACTCCGTCTGTTGCTAAAAGCATTACGATAATTGCTACCAATGCACTGATTGCTACCGCCGCAATAATTACTGATCCATACTGTTCAAAAATCTCTTTCATTTGATTTACCTCATTCTTTCTATAATTAGTTGTTTTATGGCATTAAAAAAACAGCTCTCTTTCAAGCTGTTCGTTCCTATCCTCCTGCTTGGGGATAGGCTATGGTTGTTCTCCGTAAATACCTATCCACTATGCAGTTGGAATTCATATGAATTTATTCGGTCATACGGAGACAAGTATTGGTTTGTCCCGTATAAAGTGCATGTTGCTCCTTTCTTTTACCCGCTACACTATAGTTTTGAAGAAATACTTCATAAGTCGGCGGTTTGCTCGGTATGTCTTAAATCCTGCTATCATGCTAGTCACCTCCCCTCTATGGAGTTCCTACTCTCACAAAGACCAGAAAAACTCTTGCAACAAGACTAAATAGAAGTAATGTAACCTTTACCAGTTCTAAGCTCAGTCTGAGTGCTCCTAAAATAAGCATAGCTATCCATTTTAATATTGTGAGCAACACTGCTCCTATTCCTGTAAAGATTCTCTTCATATCTAATCTTCTCCTTCTTCATAATCCATGCACTTAAGCGCATAATCTGATATAACTTCATCATCCTGCTGTAGCGGAACACCTTGTGCGATATTGTTATTGGTTTCATGGTTTGTGACTTTTGCACCTGCAATTACACCACCCAACAGTCGAATCACTTCTCTTCTTGCCTCTGTCATTGCAGTTTGAACTAATTCCTTCTTAATAACCTCTAGCTCTTCACGAGTAACTAAATGCATCTCCTCATTTTCCTTGCGTTCCATGAAGTTCTCATCCCCATAATGTTCAATAAAAAACACTGCTGCATCTATCATGAACTGATTCCTTGACTTGTAAATTTGGGGATTAAGATTTTTTAATACATTGTTGATTTTCACATGCTTTGGGTTATTCATATTCAGTCGAAAAGAAGTTGTAATAAGATTGTCCTTTGCCATATTCTCATCCCTTATGCCCTTTTCATCATATTTCTCATTGCCATCGTTGCCAGATACTCATATCCTTTTGCATTTGCTTTCACATCTAAAATGTAAGATATATTCTTCTGATTGTAGTTCCCAAAGTTTTTCATAACCACCGCACCGCCACCTACAAACACAATTGGAGTTGTTGCAAGATTATAACCGTATTCTCTGATGGAGTTGTAAACTCTTTCAACAAAGCTCGTAATTTCTTCCTTAATAATCTTCTGGTAACGTTCATCAATATCAATCGTTCCATATCTCATGAATTGCTGAATTTCAGCTTCATCCACTTCTCCATTTAATTGTCTAACACACTGTTCATTAATAGAACGAATACAGGTAATAAGACCTCTTGGAATGGTTGCACAGTGGGATTCATCCGGCGCTCTGTCAATGACAGGCATCATATCGATCGTCCAGCTTCCGATATCAACTACTAGTGTTTTCTTTGCAAAGGATGGGAGTCTGTCAACTACCGCTGCATAGCACTGTGGAAATACTGCTACATTGTCAATTACAATATGATAACTTACTTGTTCAAATACAAAAGTTACATCCTTTTCTTCCATCAGATATTTAATAAATGATTTCTTCTCTGCTCCAAATCTGGTAAGTGGTAACCCAACTGCCAAGAACACTTTTGATTCTGTTCGTCCCCTTCTTTTCAGTTCCTTGGCTACTGTTGCATAAGTCAACAATTTAAAGCTATCATCCTCTGTCTTTGTATCCTTTACTTCCTGTCTGTTCGTTCCCACCCTATAATATTTACCTTTGTACTCCAATGTATCTTTATAAAGTGCTGGAATCGTTGTAATTTCCTTGATACCTGTAACAAAAACTTCCGATACACTTTTCATCATCGACCAACCATGATCTATTCCAATAACTTCAATTCTGTTATCCATCTTCTTCATCCTCCTAAATTTTATCATCTTGAGCCTTTCTTTAACGACTGTGCGGCATGCCAATCTTTCACAAGTTTTTCTATCAGCTCCACTTTCTGATGTTCGGTAAAATCAGTAGGGAAATACTTGTTTAATCTTTCTGATTGAATTTTAATCTGTTCCCTCTGATTCGGTTTTTCTTCTCCTAAGATATTGTACATTTCATCCATATCCAGTTCTCCCTTCTGACTCATTCTCTTTAAACGATTTGCTTGTGACAATGATGGTGTGCACTGCTCTAAGTCCATAACCGCATGTAATTCGTATTGTTCTTCTTCCTTTAGATAAGAAAGTTCAACTGCTATTGTGAAAGCCATTTTCCCTTCATCAACCATATCTAAGATTTTGGGAATCAGGTAGGTAAGTCGGATATATCGTTCTACCTGTGCCTTGCTTTCACCAACCTGCCTTGCAAGTTCCTTATTTGAATTGATCTTTAATGGTTGGTCAGAATTCTTTATTCCCCACTCTCCATTCTCATTTATAAAAGGATCAACCTTACCCAGTTCCAATGTAGGATTATCTATTGAAATATCACCTCGTAACTTTTCCTCAACTTGAGGAAAAGTTAAATCATTTCTCTTTCCCTGCTGCTTCATTGCTTCTAATTTCATTCGATATGCAAATGCCTTTTCGCTCGGCTTAATGTTCTCTCTCTGCAAGTTGCTATCAACCATTGCTATAACTGCTTGACAATTATCAAGATCACGAACAATAACAGGTACTTCTGTAACTCCAGCCCATTCACAAGCAGCTTTTCTTCTATGACCAGAAATCAACTCATATCCTTCTCCATTTGGATTAGGTCTAGCTAGTAATGGAACAAGAACTCCATCCTTTTCTATGCTCTGCATTAATTCAAATAACTCTGTATTTGTCTCTACCTTAAACGGATGATCTTTGAAATTTATAAGCTGATTTAGCCTTAAATTCTTGATTTCATCCACCTGTGTATTCGTTTTGCCTTCTGTCACAACCTCTTCTTGCGAAGAAGAATACTCCTTCATTTTTGCACTCATATCCGGAATCACATCCTTTCTAAAATAAATTTTTGAAAACAAAAAGAGACCGCCCATTCTCAATTTAGCTTGAAAATGAACGGTCTCACGACATGTTCTTATTTAGTTGAATAATGAAAAAATAGTAAAAATGTTAACCTTACTTAGATGTGTTCCCGGACACCATATCAAGAACCACTGACACATTCACACCGTCAGAAATTGCTTTTTTCTTCCCTTTTTGATCACTTTGTGAAAACTGAAAAAACCTCTCAAAGTGCCTAAAATCAAGGATTCTTAGATATTTTTCCGATGTAGTAGTATCACACTCTCCACATGCACCGTCCCCGGAAACATATCTACCGTAGTGACCTTTACCACGCGGTATCCGTTCTCCAAAAACACTGCCAAATCCCGGGCAAGACTGGTGGGTTTGCAGGAAATATAGACAATTTGGTCCACACCAAAGTTGATAATCTTGGTTAACGCTTTTGGGTGAATACCATCGCGGGGTGGGTCCAGAACGATGAAATCGGGTTTATCGGTTACATCATCTAATACTTTCAATACATCTCCTGCAATAAATTCACAGTTATGTAACCCGTTTAATTCTGCATTTTCCTTTGCGGCTTCCACTGCTTCTGCTACGATTTCAACACCAACTACCTTCTTCGCTACGGGTGCCAGCATTTGGGCAATGGTTCCGGTGCCACTATAGAGGTCAAAAACAACTTTATCTTTTTTTCCATCGGCATTTAGATCACCCACATAGCTTCTGGCTGTTTCGTACAGCACTTCGGCTCCTAAGCTGTTTGTCTGAAAAAAAGAAAATTGTGATATCTTAAATTTCATGCCTAGCAGTTCCTCATAGAAATAATCTTTACCATATAGGATTACCGTTTCATCGCTTTGTACCACATCTGCAAGGCTGTCATTCCTAGTCTGTAAAATACCTGCAATTTTACCCGTTAATTTCCCTTCTTTTTCTAGATGTACCAGTTGATTCGTAAGATTTGAAAAATCATGTGCTTCCTGCGTCGTGGTAATAAGTGCAATTAGGATTTCTCCTGTTTTTTGTGCTTTGCGGACGAGTAAATGGCGTAAATAACCTGTATGACGTAATTTGTGATAAAAGGATAATTGGTTTTCTCTGCAATAATCCAACACAGTCGTTAAGATAAACCGATAGTCTGCATCTACAATTTGGCACTCAGGAACCGTGACGATGTCATAAAAGCTTCCCTTTTTATGCATTCCTAATGCCAGCGGTCCATTCAGATATTCATCGCCAAAAGAAAATTCCATCTTATTGCGATAGCCATATTGCACTGGACTTGGATGAATTGGCTCAAAGGTATAGCTTTTCTCCGGGTCTTCCTGTCTGTTCACAAATACCTGGTCTATCAATTCCTTTACCTGATTAGATTTCATTTCTATTTGATTTTCATATGGAAGATTCTGATAGGTACATCCACCACAGGCACCAAAATGCGGACATATACTTTCCACTTCGAGAGGCGATTTTTCAAGTACCTCCAACAGGCGTCCTTCAGCTTTTCCCTTACGCAATTTATTAATGGAACAGGACACCTTTTGTCCTACTATACCATTTTTTACAATAACCTTACGCATACCAAGCGAATTCCCATTCGCATCGTGATCCTCTACTGTTACAATCCCTTTATTGGGAAAATCAATCTTCTCTATAATTCCTTCTACTACCTGTCCTTTTTTCATACACTTAATTCTCCTTATCCTGCCGCCCTGCTTTCCTATTACATGAAAAACGAGATACTTATATTTCTATGTATCTCGTTTTTCTCAACTTACCTTTATTATTTCTACGACTATTTATTGGGCATATATCCCTCTAAATCCGCAGATTTCTTACCAATCTAAAAGAGCTGTTTACTCTTTGTCAGCTTCTTTCACAGAATCTTTCTTTTCGCTTTCTGCCTTATCTTCGTTATCTGATATCTCTTCTTCGTCTTCCTCATCTTCTTCAAAAAATTCATCATCGAATTCGTCGTCGAAATCATCTTCAAAATCTTCTAAATAGTCTGGTGTAAAGTATTTGTATAACGCATATGCGATACCTGCAATAACTGCAATTCCACCCAAAATAGCAAATACCCATAAAATTGGATTTGACTTCTTTTCTTCCTTAGCTGGTTCTTTCTTACCCATCCATTCATTTGATTTCAGTAAATTTATTAATTCATCCATTCTCTGCATTTGATAGCCCTCCTTATTAAAGTGAATCATAGGAACTCCCTATATCCCTTTTATGCTTATTATAAACTCTTAAAAATCTTTGTTATATGCTAACTCCATCAGACTGTTTCTGTTAACATTTAATAGTATTACTATACCACTTTTGGCTCTGTTTTACTACAGCTTTTTTAATTTTGCAAACGCAGCATACATTATTTTGGTGCCTGCTGCATCAAAATCAACCGTTACCTGATAATCTCTTGCACCTTCTGCAATTTTCATGACAGTACCTACACCATATTTGATATGTGTAACACGGTCACCTACTACATAGGATAGGGAATCACTGGTCAATGCACCGCCTTTGGATAGTCCTGCCAGACTTCCGAGTCCTTTAGCGATATACGGTTTATTTTCCTGCGCAGTTTCGCGTTTTCTGACGACAGCCTTAGGTCTTGCGTCGAAAAATGCGGCTCCCGATATTCCCTGGTTTCCCGTCATGCCACTATTGGAAGTACTTCTCGGCTGCGCCGGTTCATTTTCAAATACATTGCTATCTGCTAAATCATCTCTGGAAATTCTACCAAATGGTGTATCCATCACATTCTGCTGCTTCGAACCATGATAAGAACTGCCGCCACGTCCACCAAAAGGTGCTGCCTTAAAAGTGTTTCTTTCAAAGGAGTCTTCTTCGTAGTCATCAAACTCCATTTTTTTCTTAGCAGGCAGTTTCTGGTCTAACAGATTTGCCGGTATCTCTTTTACAAACCGGCTTACTGGATTGTACTGTGTTTCGCCGTGCACCATTCGTTGTCTCGCGCAGGTAATGGTCAGGTCTTCTTTTGCGCGGGTAATTCCCACATAGGCAAGTCGGCGTTCTTCTTCGATTTCCATTGCGTCATCCGAAGTAATCGTCATATAGCTCGGAAATATTCCATCTTCCATTCCGGTCAGATATACATACGGAAATTCCAGGCCCTTTGCACTATGTAATGTCATTAATAATACTTTATTATCATCGTCATCTACGCCATCGATATCGGCAACCAATGCGACGTCCTCCAGAAATTCTCCCAATGTTGGCTGGTCATGGGTTTCCTCATAAGAAATTACTTTATTGATAAATTCTTCTATATTTTCCAGGCGGTCCTTGGCTTCTTCCTCGCTGTTGGCCTCCAAATCTTTTACATAACCGGTTGTCTCGATGATGTCATTCATTAATTCTGTTAAACTGTAAAATTCCAGTTTACTTCGAAATACCTGAATCATGCTTACAAACGGATGTAGTTTTACTGCACTTTTTCCGATTGTCATGATTTGGTCTGCTTCTTTTAGGGCTTCATAGAAGCTGATATCTCTGGCAATTGCATAATCTTGTACTTTTGCAATCGTGGTTGCTCCGATTCCTCGCTTTGGCACATTGATAATTCGCTTTACGGCAACATCATCTTTTCCATTGTCAATGGTCTTCAAAAATGCCAGCAGGTCTTTGATTTCTTTTCTGGAATAAAAGTTTACACCACCAACTACATCATAGGGTATGCCCTTTACGACAAAACGTTCTTCCATCAGACGCGCCTGCGCGTTCGTGCGGAATAAGATGGCACAGTCCCCATAATTCACAGTTCCTTCGTCCGCCTTACTGGCAATGTCCTCTGCCACATAAGCTGCTTCATCATAAGCAGAATCGAACTGCTTAAAGTGTATGCGGTTTCCTTCTCCTTTATTCGTCCATAATGCTTTATCTTTTCGTCCAAAATTATTCTTAATAACCGCATTTGCTGCATCTAAGACTGTTTGTGTAGAACGGTAGTTCTGTTCCAGCTTAATCACTTTTGCTTCTGTATATACCTTTTCAAAATCCAGAATATTGCGAATATTGGCACCGCGGAATTTATAGATTGACTGGTCATCATCGCCTACCACGCATAGATTGCGATTCTTTGCCGCCAGTAAACGTATCAATTCAAACTGTGCGGTGTTTGTATCCTGATATTCGTCTACCATAATATAAGTAAAACGATTCTGGTAATATTCCAACACATCTGGGCAGGACTTAAACAGTTCTACGGTTTTTACAATGATATCATCAAAATCCAGCGCATTATTCTTTTTCAGGGAAATCTGGTATTCCTTATAGACCTTTGCAATCTTCTTCTGCTTAAAATCTCCCATCGTATTCATTTCAAATTCCAATGGAGAAATCAATTCGTCCTTTGCAGAAGAAATCGCACTCATTAGTGCGCGTTCCTTTAGCATCTTGGTATCAATATCCAGTCTCTTGCAGATTTCTTTTATGACAGACTTCTGGTCATCCGTATCATAAATCGTGAAATTATTATCATAGCCCAGTCGGTCAATATATCTACGCAGCATACGCACACAGGAAGAGTGGAAGGTAGCAACCCAGATGCTCTCTGCTCCAAAGCCCACGATGCTGTCGACCCGGTCACGCATCTCACCTGCTGCCTTGTTGGTAAACGTGAGTGCCATAATATTCCAGGGATTCACCCCGCAGGCATCTATCATATAGGCAATCCGGGTGGTTAACGCCTTTGTCTTACCACTTCCTGCACCAGCCAGTATCAGAACCGGACCCTCTATTTGTTCCACTGCTTCCCTCTGTTTTTCATTTAATGAACCAAGTAAATCCATACCCATTATTTTCTCCTTATTTCCAGCAGTCTGCTTTCCCAGACATCTATAGCACTGCTATCACGATACCCGCAACCACAATCGCTGCGCATAGCAGCTTGTATCCTATATTCTTTTCTTTAAAAACAAATTTGCCTGCCAGAATCGTAACGACACAACCCGACTGTTTAATCAAAGTCATAATCGTAACACGGCTGTCCGGCATTCCGTTTGCAATAAATAACGCTCTGTCTGCAATGATAAACAGTATACTTAATAACCATATCCATTGATTTTTAAATACCATATTCCAGCGAATTTTTGTCCGCGTCACAGCAATATAGACCACATACATCAATACCAGAAACAGCATATACCAGAACTGCAATTGGGAACTGTTGACTGTCTTCATCAATATCTTGTCCAACATACCAGAAAAAGCATTCAGCATACAGGAAAAAATAGCTATCAGCACATACTTCGCCTCAACGCGTTCAATTCCACCAATATTTCCTTTGTTTTCTTTCTTACGACGTTTTAACATCAGCAAACCAGCCGATACAAATACTAATCCTATAATCTGCGGACCACTTAATACCTCGCCTAGAACTGCGGTACCTAATAACGTAGAAAATAAAACTCTGGATAAATCCAATACCCCATATAAGCTGATGGGCATTCGATTGATTGCCTTAAAACTGCATATCCATGCAACAAATATGACAAAGGATTTAAAAGCAATAAATACCAGGAACTTCGGTTCCACACCCATTGCATTTTTGTAGTCTGGAACTACCATCAGGAAGGCAAGCAGGGTATAAACAATCAATACCTCCATTACCGTACTTTTTTCCAGGGATTTCTTCTTCACGACTTCCCTGACACCCTTCAGTATTCCATACACTAACACCAATGCAATCCACAACATAATTTATCTATCTCGTAACTTTCTTTTAAGTGATGAGATACAAAGCTCATCCTCTTATCTTATTTTATTCATACAGAACATACATTTGCTATCATATCGTATTTTGCACTATCTGTCTAGACTGTCTGGGCTTTAAAATTACGAATGATTTCAATAAACTGTTCTCCGTACTTTTCATATTTCATTTCACCCACCCCGTTTACCAAAAGCATTTCCTCTTTATCCGTAGGCTGGTACTGGCACATTTCGAGTAATGTTTTGTCGGCAAATATGAGGTAAGGCGGCACATGTGCCTCACGCGCCATGTCCATGCGAACCTTGCGCAGCTGTTCAAAGAGATTGCCCCTGTCTCCCTGCAAAGTACTGGTAACGTAACGAGCCTTTTTCTTCTGGGTTGTCTGTCGTTCCTTTTCTTCCGAGATTTTCATAATAATTTCATCTTCATCATCCATAATACGTGCAGACAATTCAGTCAATTGAAGGACCGGATATTCGTCCTTTGACATGTCCAGATATTCTTCTACCAATAGATGATTTACGATTTGGCGCAGCCTTGCGATAGAGGTTTCTTTGCAGCTTCCATAATAGGAATTACGATTCAGACGTAGCTTGTACATCTTTTCAGATTGGCTGCCATGCAGGGCATCGACGATTGCCACCAGTCCAAAGCGTTCATTTGCTTCTTCAATACAACCAATCAGATTTTTACAAATTTCTGTCACATCCAAAACTTCAAACTGAGTCAGACAATTGGAACAATTACCGCAGTAATTATCCTGATGCTCCCCAAAATAACTCAGCATATAGTCACGTAAACATTCATTGGTAAAGCAGTAATAAGTCATTTTCTTTAGCCGCTCTCTATCTCGTGCGATAACCGTATCCATCATCGCCTTTGTCATTTCCTCATTCTCGCGGTTATTTTCGATAAAGAACTGATTGGTTACTACATCCTGCCTGCTGTAGAGCAGAATGCATTCTGCTTTTCCACCATCCCGTCCCGCTCTGCCGGCTTCCTGATAATAGCTTTCGATATTTTTCGGCATATTAAAATGAACGACAAAACGAACATTGGATTTATCAATGCCCATACCAAAGGCATTCGTTGCAACCATAACCGGCTTGGTATCAAAGATAAAATCATCCTGATTTTTCTTGCGTTCCGCATCACTTAACCCGGCATGATACCGCGTCACTGCATAGCCTTCTTTTGCCAGCTTATCACAGACTTCCTCTACATTTTTACGCGTGGAGCAATAGATAACTCCGCTCTCATCGGTATGCTCTTTTAGATAATTGCTCAATTCCATATATTTATCCTTTGGTGCCCTTACACCAAAATAAAGGTTCTTTCTGTCAAATCCGGTTACTACGATTTTTGGATTCTGTAGCTTTAATATTTTCACCACATCTGCACGAACCTCTTTGGTCGCGGTTGCAGTAAATGCACTGACAATGGGCCTCGTTGGCAGCATCTGTATAAATTCTACAATTTTCAGATAGCTGGGGCGAAAGTCCTGTCCCCACTGAGATACACAATGCACCTCATCGATGCTAATCATAGAAATCTGAATAGCAGAGTGCAGGGCAAATGACTGAAATTCTTCCGTCAGCAGACGTTCCGGCGCCACATAGATAATCTTATATTGACCTGCTCTTGCATTCTCCAATGCTTTCAGATATTGTCGAAAACTCAACGAACTATTGAGATAAGCAGCATGAACACCCATTTGATTTAAGGCACCTACCTGATCCTTCATTAAGGAAATCAACGGAGAGATTACTAAAGTGATTCCTGCTAACAGCAATGCCGGTACCTGAAAACACACACTTTTTCCGGCTCCTGTCGGCATGATTCCAAAGGTATCCCTACCCTCCAGGATACTGTCTATCAGTTCCTCCTGACCCTCCCGGAATTCACTATACCCATAGTATTTTTTTAATATATCATATTTATTTTTTTCCAATTGTTCTTTGGTAATTTCCTGATTCATATTTTTCATCCTCATACATGAAAAGTGCCAGGTTTCTACCACCCAGCACTTTTATTTTACCTTACTTCCATTCTTTTCGCAATACGGCTTCGCGTATTTATTCTTCCATCTCATTCTCATGACTACATGAATTATGCTTCCGTATTGGTTTGGATTCTCTTTCTTTTGCTTTCTTTATTTCATTTTCCTTTTTTATTTCTTTTGTGCATAGCACTGTTTCCATATAAGAAACAAGATTCATTGTAAAAACAAGCGGCATATCATTATTCTGTACCATTCTGCAATCCCCATACCGAGCCTTTCTTTTTGTTGGGAAATCCTAATGAGGACTAAGAAGTCCTTTTGGATATCCCCCACTAAATATTCTATGAGGCATTGCTGATTTTATGATAGCTTTCTATATTTCTTATGTTACTTGTATTTGTTATACTTTTAATTATTACACCTTCTTTTCCCCTGCCAGAAGCTCCTTCAGTACCTCTAGAACACTTTCGCATTCAAAGGCTGCTGCCTGCTTTGCTATAGGGGTCGCAGTACGCACTGCATATCCATACTTTGCCATTTCTAACATCTGCAAATCATTTTCATTATCACCAAAGGTCATCAGATTATCTGTCGTAAGCCCGTAGATATCTAATATTTTAGCAATTGCCGAGCCCTTATTTGTACCCTGTTGTGTAACATCCAGCCACTGTCCGCCGCCACATACCAACTCCAGCTTCGGCCATTTATCTCGCAATTGCTGTACTTCTTCCTGTTCCAGGATTCTTTTTTGAAATACACCTAATTTACATATGGTTTCTTTAATATCCTGTGAAGAAGCTACCTCCACATATGGTACTCCGGCTTTCAGCCTTGCGATTTCACGTTTCATTTTTATTGCATTCTCACTACCATCAATAACAATATAATATTCCTTCTCCGTCATAATTACCGGCAATAAATTCATATCACCTACTAAAGAATCCAAAAACGCACGTATATACTCCTGCTGAAATGGCTGCGTAAATAGAACCTCCTCGCCCTCTACGTAGATGGCACCATTGCCACTGATATAGCTGATTTTATCCTGCACTGGTGCAAATAATTCTTTGATGCTTCCGGCATCTCTGCCACTCGCAATCATAAATCGGATTCCTTTTGCCGTAACTGCCTCAATCAGGGAATAAATTTCCTCCGGCATCACCTTATGCTCATAAGGTAATAATGTCCCATCAATATCACTCACAATTAATTTAATTTCCTGTGGATTCTCTATCTGCATTTCTTTTTTATTCCTCGTCTATGATTGCACTTTTTATTCTATCAACTGGTTGGCATCATCCGGGGTGATATTACCTACCTTTAAGTTTGCTTTGATACTATCTACTATATCATTCTGTATCAGATTCCGCAATAAAAGGAATGTTTAATAGAATGATATATAAATAGCACCACTAAAAAAGAAGCCTTCCGGGGAGAAGGTTTCTTTTTTAGTGGTTTTCATATCGGGGAATATGAAAACTATATAAATGAAAAAAAGGGGGGAGTGAGAAAGTGACTAGTCTTTAAATACTAGTTTCTTTATCTGTATATAATATAACTCTTTGAATGCAACCGAAGTGCAACTTTTTATGCGTATTTTCAAGGTTTTTCTTACTTTTTTTACATTTTATTACTTTTTAATATTTTTTTTATAAATTATTTATAGTTTGGTAATATTGAGCAATGTTCTTGCGCGCTCTTCTATCATGCTTAGATATTCCTGCATTTTCCTTTTCTCATCCGTATTTTGCTTTGCTTCTGTTGCTAAATCAATTATTTCATAAATTAATGCCCGCATCTCCTGATTTTCCATCTGTTCATTGAGTTCAACCGTAGAAACTCTTTTTTCCACTGCTTTTCCCAATTGTATTTTACAGATATGGTACATCTCTGAAAAATTATTGCCTGTACTGTTATCTGTGATAGCTGCCGTAACCCGTATAGGTAAATCACCCGGTTTATTAATATACATGCCTTCGATTTCATTTATAATTTGCTCTCGAGACTTTTTTACCTCATCGACGTTATCTGCATGACCAAATATCATAAATTGTGTGCTTCCTGTACGTATCAGTAATACATCCTTTGGAACATTCCTTTTTATCGCCTCTACAATATTTAATAAAACTGCTTCTTCCACCTGATAGCCATCATGGCTTGCCAACTCTTCCAATCCATCAATTTGAAAAACCAGCATTCCAATGTTGATATGCATATTTCTAGCCAGATATTCTTCTGCAAGCCTTTTTCCATTTTCATAATTGTAGAATCTTGTCTTTTTGTCTCTGTTTTCTGCTTCGGCACATTTTCGCTCCTGTGCCACCCTCTCATCTTCAATATCCTCTGCTCTTCCGACTACGTGATAAACTTTGCCATTTTCACCGCAAATACTTACATAATGGGCACAATACCACCGGTATCCCTTACCCAGAAAATTTGCACGGAACTCATATTTCCCTTTCGTATACTGTCTTATTGCTTTCGTCAGGCATTCCATATATTCCGGTATAAAGGTCGGCTCTAATAGATCACTATTTACGATTTGTGACATGTATTCCTCAATATGCCTTATTTCATAGGTATTGTCTTCTTTCCTAATCACAAACGACAGCTCATCTTTATTTACATCATAATCATACGTCATGGTATGCGTACATAACATGAGTAACTGGCATCTTTCCTCTTGTATCTTCAGCTGTTCTTCTATATCCTGCATTTCCATAGGAACACCTCATTTCTTCCATATCACCCATAATTTCGTTTCCCTTTTTATTTTAGAAAACCATTTACAATCTTTTCTTCTGCTTCTTTTTCTGTAAGTCCAAGAGTCTTT
Organism: Lachnospiraceae bacterium; assembly: GCA_028692055.1. Classification (GTDB taxonomy): domain Bacteria; phylum Bacillota; class Clostridia; order Lachnospirales; family Lachnospiraceae; genus SZUA-378. The sequence continues at coordinate 22,724 of JAQUYA010000016.1, forward strand.
AATTTCAAAATCTGCTCACCTGCAATCTTTCCAATTGCTGCCTCATGAATCAGGGCAGCGTCGATATGATTGGCTAATAGTCCCGGAATTGCATTTACAGTTCCGTGATCCATAATAATCGCATCACATTCGGAGTGTCCGCTGCATTTCGCATTTCCTGCAATATTGGAATAGAGTATTTGTTTGGAATAGCCTCTTGCTACCGAACGGGAAATTAAATCAATACTGGAATCTTCTCCATTCATTTCTACCGTGAATTTGGTTTCGGCCTCCTGCTCTCCATCGGTCAGCAACCGTTCCCGAATAACCATTTTTGCATTAGCTGCTAATTTAGCGCCCGTATCTCTCTTTGTCGAATCCACACCGCCTATCTGTGTGGTATTCATCTCCATATAACTATTTTCATCCATCTCTACATAAGTTTCCGGATTGATGATTCTCTTTCCAGCTCCCTTGCCAGTTCCAATATGTTTCTCCAGATATACGACACGTGCATTCTTTCCAATAAAAAAACGGTGAATTCCATTATGCTGTGCATCCTCGTGCCCATCGGAATGAACGCCACAGCCTGCGACAATTGTTACCTCTGCGCCATCGCCAATAAAGAAATCATTATAGGCAACATCGGATACCGCACTGTGCGTTACACATGCTGGAATATATACATTCTCACTTTTCGTACCTGCTGCAATCGTGATATCAATGCCCGGCTTATCCTTCTTTGGCGTTATCTTAATATGTTCGGAGGACTGACGGCCCGCACATCCACTGTCTTCCCGAATATTATAGGCAACATTCGGTCCCGGTTCGCCATCCATATCCGACACTATCTTCAAAAGTTCTCTTGTTGTTTCATTCATATTAATAACCGTACCTTTCTACGTCTGTCTCGTCAGTTTCCTTGCTTTGGGCAGGATTTGCAGGCTTTTCCAGTCGTAAACAGCGTTGGTAAAATTTCCTCTCTGGTACCCTGCTTCGTCACTTTTCCGTCTGCAATGACAATAATCTCATCTGCAATATTCAGTAGTCGTTCCTGATGAGATACCACTAACATAGAACCCTTGCGGCTCTCTCTGTGACGTGTAAAGATTTCAATCAAATTTGTAAAACTCCATAAATCAATCCCTGCCTCCGGCTCATCAAATACCGATAATTCCGTGTGACGCGCCAATACGGTTGCAATCTCGATTCTCTTAATTTCTCCACCGGAAAGACTTGCATTCACTTCTCTGTCTGCATACTCATTTGCACACAATCCTACTTCCGTCAGTGCATGGCAGATATCTGCTTCGTTTAATGCTTTGCCCGCCGCCATTTCTATCAGCTCACGGACTGTGATTCCCTTAAACCGAACCGGCTGTTGAAATGCATATCCAATTCCTGTTTTTGCCCGTTCTGTAGCACCCAGCTTCGTAATATCCGTTCCATCAAAGATAATCTGTCCGGAAGTTGGGGCCATCAATCCGGCAATCAGCTTTGCTGTCGTTGTCTTACCACCGCCATTTGGCCCGGTTATTACTACAAATTTATTATCTGGTACCACAAAAGATACATCTTTTAAAATATCTGCTCCATCTTCTGCTTTCCATGATATATTTTTTAATTCTAACATATTAGACAAGCCTCTTTCTTTCGTTCTCTTCCCTGGGATTCCCCTACTCATTTCATACCATAAGGATTCCCTTGCTATAGTATCACAATCCTGATATGTCATACAATAAATTCTTTCTAAAATTTAATGCAGACTTAATCATCCTCATCTTCGATATAACGCAAGTGTTTCTTTGTGGAATTGCATACTTTTTTGCCCCTGATATAAAAATACGTTGCCGATAATAAAAGAATACCCGCACAAATTAAGCCTTCCCAGCCATTTACCAGTTTAAACAATGTAATACCTGCAACAATCATACTGACTACCGTCCGCATATAAGACAAATGTGTTCGTTCCACCGATAGATGTGTTCGTTCTAAAGACAGATACTCCTCCAATGTCATGTTATCCTTATTCTGTTCAAATTCCTTTAACTTTTCCAGCTTCATACACGCACGCCTTTCTTGACTTCTCTTCTTATTATAGTATACTTATGGGAAGATATTCAACTACTGATTATACGCGGCTTTCCGTCGCAGACAGGAGAATTCATGAAAAAGAAAATTAAGCAGATTTCTGCTATTATTGCTATTGTCATACTTGTCGGCTTATACGTGGCTACCTTCATTTTTGCCATAACCGATTCCCCAAATTCCGGTCGCATGTTCCAGGCTTCCCTTTTCGCCACCATCGGAATCCCCATCCTCCTCTGGATATGGCTATGCCTTTACCGTGCCATCACCAAAAAAGACGAATAAATATACAAAATGGCGGTGGCAAATATCGGCTGGCTGCTGCTACGGGTTATCGGCAGATTTGTGACTTTGGAAAGGAATTAGATATTCTTAGCATTCCCCCTTATCTCTAGCAATTTTCAGACACGATGTCTGAAAAAGGCTTAGCTGAGGCATGGATGCCGAATCTAAGCCGCTTGCGGTAGTCTTTATTTCCATACAGGGAATGCTTAGCATATCTTATTCCTGCACATTGGAACAAACCTGCCGATAACCCGTAGCAACAGCCAGCCGATATCTACCACCGCCATTTTGTATATTTTCGATAGCACAAAAAATGCTGCATGGCGGAAAGCCATACAGCATTTTTTAATGCGAATCAGTTTGCTATTTTATTCTGCACCTTCTAATTCAACCCATTTGGATTCAATTTGTTCACAAGCTGCATCTTTGTCAATTGTGCCTGCTACATAGGACTGCATGATTTCACCAAATGCCTGATGGAAGCTATCGGTAGAGTAGGTAATGGATAAAGTAGCCGTGCCTTCTGATGCTTCTAATGCGGAGCCTTGTTTTACAACTTCCATATCTGGTGCTTCTGCATCAGAAATTGGAGGAATCACACCTGCAACATCCTTGAACCATGTTTTTCCATAATCAGAGGTATACCACCAGTTTAAGAAATCTAAGGTTGGCTGCAATGCTTTAGAATCTTTGTTTACACGAAGCGCCTGGTCGGAACCACCGATGATTTTACAATTTGCTGCATCATCATTTACTGGGTATCCGTCAAAACCAATTTGAATGTCTGGATTAATCTTTAATATATCTGCCTCTACCCAGGCACCCTGTCCAAGCATCATACCTACTGTTCCAGAAGCGAAAGCCGCATCTTCTGTACTTAAGTCTGCTTCGAGAGGTTTTGCATCTCCATATTTTACTGCTAAGTCGATGAAGCTAAAGAAGTCATCATAGATTTCCGGGTAATCGCTCAATTTTGCTTCGCCTGCTGCAAATTTCTTAACAAGTCCTTCAACATCGTCCTTACCAGCTGCATCTAAGAATGTCTGGAAGCAGTGTTTGTATACCCACCACTCTGCAAAGCCTGTGGTAAATGGGGTATAGCCTGCTGCGGATAATTTTTCACAGGCTGCTTCTAAATCAGCCATTGTCTGTGGGAACTCAGCAATACCTACTTCTTCAAAAAGTCCTTTGTTGTACAGAATACCAAAATAATTTCCTTTAATACTAAGACCATGTACTTCATCACCGGACATCATAACTGATTTGACTGAATCAGTCATAGCACCTGCTAATGGCTGGTCTGCTAAATTATAGGAATAATCTAAATACGTTCCGATTTCTTTACCTGAAGTAGAGGAAAAGATATCCGGGCATTCGCCTGAATTTAATTTTGCTTTTAATAAAGTAGGGTAATCATTTTGTGTGGTTTCATAATTAATTACTACATTTGGTTTTACCTCCTGATATGCAGCAATCAATTCATTAATCGCATCTGCATATTCCGGGCTGGAAATAAACATATAGATTTCAGCTGCTTCATCGGAACCTGCTGTGTCTGCTGCTGATGCGTCTGCTTCTGTACCTGCCTCCGTTGTACCTGCTGCCGGTGTTTCCGCGCTCTTACTTCCACATCCCACGAGCATGGTGGAAATCATGGTTGTGCATAACAATACGCTTAATAGTTTCTTTTTCATAGTTTTTGATATCATTCTTACTCTCCTTCTCTTTTCCATAATATGTTTGGTTTTTTGCTTCTATTTCTATTTCCATTTCTATATTCACAGTCCTCCCGAACTGTTCCTACCTGATTTATATTAGCCCTTTACGGCTCCGGCTACTACGCCCTCTACAATATTTTTCTGTAATAGAATAAAGAATAAAATCGATGGCAATACCGCCAATACCATGGCAGTCATTGCATAATGCCATTGGGTATTAAATTGTCCGACAAACGTATAGGCCGACAGGACTAAAGTCTTAGTTTTTGGTGAACTGTTTACCATCAGCAATGGTAACAGGAAATCATTCCATATCCACATGACATCTAGTACAACAACTGTTGCGGTAACTGATTTCAATAATGGAAAAATAACTGAGGTAAACGTCTTTGCTGTAGATGCCCCATCGATAAAAGCACTTTCATCGATTTCCTTTGGTATCGTCTTCATAAAGTTACAATAAATAAAGGTTGCCATCGGAATACCAAAGCCCCAATACTGAATACCAAGTCCCCAGGTACTACCTGTCAGATGAATCACATTCATAACCTTCAGAAGGGTAATCATAATCGTCTGGAACGGAATCAGCATCGGTGTAATTACCAGTAAATGTGCGATTCTGGTGTATTTTCCAGGTCTTCTATCCAGAATATATGCCGTTGCGGAAGAAAAAGCAACGATTCCGATAATACCAATGGTGGTAATTACAACGTTATTTAAAAATAATTTCCCATAGTTCATTTTGTCAATCACGTCTTTATAATTCTGCCACTCAATTACTTTCGGAAGTGCAATAACATCTGCTACTACTTCTCCAAAAGGTTTTACTGAATTAATAAACATCAGGTATACCGGGTAAATATATACAAGCGCAAGTATTACCATAATTACTTCTAACAGAATCATTTTACATTGTTTTTTTTGTTTCCTGGTCATTAGATGTCAACCTCCTTATTTCTGGAACCCTTTAATACCAGCTGAGTCAATACTAAAATAATTAAGAAGAATACCAATGATTTTGCAGCACCTAAACCATAATTATTGTTTTGGAATGCCTCACGGTAGATATCCAGTGTCACACTGTAAGTGGAACCACCCGGACCTCCTTTGGTTAATGCTAGTATAATATCAAATACCTTTAAGGAATTGGTCAGTGACATGAAAATACAGGTCGTGATGGAAGGTCCTAACAAAGGCAGCGTCACACGGAAGAACTTCGCCGGTCCATTGGCTCCATCTACGGTAGCTGCTTCTAATACATCGCTTGGTACTGCCTGTAAACCTGCAATGTATAACACCACATAAAATCCAACAGACTGCCAGATACCTACAAAGGCAACGGAATAAAATGCGAGTTTCGGGTCACCCAGCCAGCTGAGATTCAGAAATTCCAAACCAGTCATTTCAAACATTTTTGCAAATCCCTGTGAAAAAATGAATTTCCAGATGAATCCTACGATTGTCATACTCATAATGTAAGGAACAAAGAAAATACCTCTTAAAATATTTGCTGTTCTTAATTTTTTTACCAGAATAACTGCCAGAGCCAGTGCAAAAACATTTGCAACTATCATAAATACGACTGTATACCTGGCTGTAAAAATAAGTGATTTGGCAAAATCGCTTCCTTTACTAAATAAAGTAATGAAGTTATCAAATCCAATAAAGACTGGTTCCTTTGCAATTCCATTCCATTCGGTCAAAGAATAATAACCACTCATTACAAACGGAATATACATCATTACCGTTACTAATATGATTGCTGGCAATGTATACAAAACTGTTTCTATTGTTTGTTTCTTTTTTCTACCCAATTGCATATTTAACTCCCCTTTTCAAAATTCATTGTGTAAATTGCTATGTATTTACCATATAACAAATTATAAACTATACACTTTGTCTTTTGAATGTACTTTTATGAACAGGTAGTGGTAAAATATTGTACAATACATTATTTTACGATGCTTCCTCTTTTTTTCGTGTCCTTTCTATGATACTTGTGCTACACTACTAATATAGATTTTGTGTCTGTGTCAGAAGCACAGCTTGAGGGAAAGGCATGGTTATTAATATGAAAAAGAGAGCTCTGTGGAAATCAAAAATACGTGCGAAATTATACCCGGTGTTCAGCCGCTTTTCTATGAAAACACAACTTATTGCACTGGTAAGCATTACTTTTACCCTAATCATTGCCGTTATCATTACCTATAATTATAGAAGTAACCGCAATGCGATTACTGTTCAGCAGACGCAGTCCGCTTCTACCCTTTTAAATCTGGAATCACAGAATCTGGATGCCTATTTTACGGAAATCAGTCGTTATTCCCTTCTGCTGCGCCACGATGCCTCTTTTATCCAAAGTATCAGTTCCTCTACCGCTTTGGATTATGCGGAAAAAAGTAATATTCAAAGTCTTTTGCGCAGTAATTTTGATTCCCGTACGGATTTGATTTCGTACCGACTCTTTCTCTTAAATAAAGCAGATAATTATATGATTGACTCGAAACGACACAAGGTACAGACATTTTATGACAATTACGTGACTGAACTTCCCGGTTATGACACCTTCACGCAAAAACCCTACTACCGTTCCATAGAGCCTGCCAATGAAGAAGGTACCTTTATTACCTACTATCGGACAATTATCCGCATAGAAGATCAAAAACCACTTGCCATCGTCGAGTTAACTTTTGATACTTCTTATATTGATTCTATCGCACAGGACCATAATGACCTGGGCGAACTATTCTGTATGGTGGATGAGCAAAACCGTATCCTTTATACGAATACCCCAGATATTGATGCTGCATTTATTCAACAGGCTCTCCCGAGTTTATCTGACACAAGTGTCAATAATTTTCATCTGACCAGCAAGGATGTTTCCTATCTTGGGGTTTATCATACCAGTGAAGCACATGGTTATAAAATCATCAGTTTTAAACCACTTTCCGGTTTAGACCAGAAGATTGCTGCTACGCGTAATGTAAGTCTACTCATTGCAATCCTCGCCATTGTCATTGCCATTGTACTGGTTTCCTTCTTTATCCGGTTGATTACCAATCCTCTATCTACTCTGGCACATCGGTTACGGCGTGTAGGAACCGGTAACTTTACCACCACTACCGATATCGGTGGTAGTTTGGAAATCACGAATCTGGCACATGATTTTAACTCCATGATTCACCACATTGATGATTTAATCAAAAAAAATTATATCTCTGAAATTAATGCAAAAACTTCCCGCCTGATTGCATTGGAAGCACAACTGAATCCGCATTTTCTCTATAATACTCTGCAGGCAATCTCGGCAGAAGCGATTATCAACAAGCAGCCAAAAATCAACGCCATGGTGACCTCTCTTGCCTCTATGCTGCGTTATTCGATTAAGGAGGAATACTTTGTGTCTGTTGCGCAGGAAATCAAACACGTCAACGATTACCTTTCCTTACAGCATTCCAGATTTGGTGAAAATCTGACGTATGAATGGAATATCGATGAAGATACACTGCATGCCATGATTCCGAAAATCAGCATTCAGACCCTGGTAGAAAATTCTATCACGCATGGTATCAGTGGAGATATTGACCATATCAATATCTATATTCGTACTTATATGGAGGGCGACCAGCTTCTGATAAAGGTTCGTGATGACGGCATCGGCATTGCTCCTGAGAAGCTAAATGAGTTAAAAGAGGCCTTCGCAAACAGTGATTTAAATACTCACAAATCTCTGGGCATTGGTCTGATGAATCTAAGCAGCCGTATTCATATTCTCTATGATGAACCGGCCTCTCTTTCCATTGAGAGTAATTTAGGGTATTATACCTTAGTAACACTATCTATTCCAACAGGAGGTAATCTGCATGTATCACGCACTCATAATTGATGATGAAAACCCGGTTCGTATTGCCATTACGGCTCTTGGTCACTGGCATGCTTACGGTATCGTGGAACCTGCCATCGCAGTCAACGGGAAAGAAGGGCTAAGCTGCTGCCGTGAGCTGCACCCTGACATTGTCTTCGTTGATATGCAAATGCCAATTATGGGTGGCATCGAATTTTTGGAAAAAGCAAAGGATGAATTCCCAAATATTAAGGTTATTGTCGTCAGTGGATATGATTATTTTGAATACGCACAGGCAGCTATCAAACAGGGCGCTATTGATTATCTGTTAAAGCCGGTAGTGGAAGAAGAATTAAACATGGCTTTGGAAAAAGCAGTCAGACTCTTAAATATAGAAAATAACATTGAAGAAACAGAACCCATTCCAGAGAATACCGATATTTCCCCTGCAAGGGTTATTGAAATTATAAAAGAATATATTGAGCAGAATTACTGTCAGGATATTAAAATTTCCATGTTCAGTGACAAATACTTCTTTTCCAAGGAGTATTTGTCCAAATTATTTAAGAAAAAATATGGTTTCGGCATCTACGAATATGCCCTGAGTCTTCGTATGGAGCGCGCCAAAGAACTATTGGCACAACCCGAAATACAGATACAGGATATCTCCGACCGTTTGGGCTATAGCAATAATAACTATTTCAGTAAAGCCTTCAAAAATTATTACAATCTATCTCCCACCGAATACCGGGAACAAATATAAGGGAGTATAAAAAATACCGATTCCTTTCAGAATCGGCATTTTTATACTTATCAATATTTTATTGATTTTCATGTTTCTTACGTCTAATCACCCAGCCTGTGAGAACTCCTGTTGATGCAAGGATTGCGATAAAGTAGGCATATACATTTGCAGTATCACCTGTCTTTGGTCTGTCAGCACCTAATACTTCGCCTTCCGGTGTTGCTGCTAATGCAGTTGGGTCATCCTCAATGGTTCTTGTTGCACCAAGTACTTCGCCTTCCGGAATAGTTCTTGCTGCTCCAAGTACGGTCGGGGTCGTAGCAATTACCGCATTGGTACCCGTTCCTGCACCGCCATAAATCGTTAGTGTTCCATTGATATAAGAAATTGTATAATTTCCTGTCATATCCTCGCCAGCTGCATTCGCCATTCTGGCATTGCTGATTACGTTTGCTGATGTTCCAATCGTGTATCCATCCTGTGAGCCTACGATAGCGATACTGGATACATTATCCTGTGAAGCAACTGTTGCTAGTGAACCTTCGGAAATCGTATAGCTATTTGCTGTTAATGCCTGACTGCCATCTCGTCTGCTTGCGCTTGCTGCTGTAAATGTGATTGGGCGGGCAGTAATAGTTAATTCTGCTGGAATTACTTCTGCCTGATAATTTTCATTTACAATCTTTGGAGTAAGTGTATAAGTTCCTACATTTTCCCCATCTTCACGAAGCATTGTTATCTTCAGATCATCTTCTCCTACAATACCCTCCACTTTTTCATAAATGAAAACAGGGTCTGCTTCTCCATATACCTTAGTCTGTGGTAATGCGGTAATCTTAATACCTTTTTTGGTTACCTCTAATATTCCATTTGCTACATCTATCTTATAGTTTGCAGTTACGTCTGTATTTCCAGCCTTGATTACAACTCCCGTTACTATATTGGCGCTGCTTCCCACATTGGTCTGTGTTCCAGCTATGCTTACCTCAGCTTTTTGATTTTCAGCCATTCCATCTCCGGTAATCGTTACTGTATCCTTAGTAAGTGCACTTCCATCATAAACTCTTGTAGCACTGTCTGCCGTTACCAAAATGCTTCGTTTGTTTATTGTTACCGTTACTTCCTTAACGGCATCTTCATAATTCTTATTTACTGCTTTTACTGTTATCTTATAAGTTCCTGCTTCTGTGAAGCTCGATAACTCTGTTGCATACACACCATTATCAACCTTATAGCTGATGGTAGAATCTGTTGCTTTTGCTGTTGCCTCTTGCAGACTTGTTGTTGTACCATCATATATTCTGGTAAAGCCTTCTGCTGTTATTTCATTATCCGTTGCTGGTGCTTTGGTTACTTCTAATATTCCCTTTATCTTATTAATGGTATAGTTCTTTGTTACCTCTGTCTCTCCAGCTTTAATTGTTACTTCTGTTACCGTATTGTCACTGCTTCCTACTTCTGTCTGGCTTCCGCTTACTGTAATGTCTGGTGCCTGATTTTTTGCTATGCCGTCCCCTGTTATGACTGCTGTTGCCTTTACAAGAGCTGTTCCATCATACACTTGGGTATCGCTATCTGCGGTAACTGTAATCGCACGTTTACGAATTATTACTGTTACTACTTTTGTAGCATCTTCATAGTTTTCATTTTCTGCTTTTACCGTTACCGTATACGTTCCAGCTTCCGTAAACTTAGGCACTTCTGTACTAAATGCACCACCATTTACCTGATAGCTGATACTGGAACCCTTTGTTGCAGTAGCCTTTTCCAGTTTTTCGGCTACTCCATCATAGAGTTTGTCAAAGCCTTTTGCATCAATCACGTTCTTATCTGCATCAGCTTTGGTTACTTCTAACGTTCCATTTACTTTGCTGATTGCATAGTTCTTAGTTACGTCCGTTCTATCTGCCTTAATTACTACTGATGTTACCTTATTATCACTGTTTCCCACATTGGTCTGTGTTCCACTTACCCTTACTGTTTCTTTTTGACCAGATGCAAGCGCTGCTTCTCCCTCTATTCCACCTGTCACACTATATACATTCTTTGTAAGTGCAGTTCCATTATATTTCTTTGTATCACTTCCTGCGGTTACTGTGATTGGTCTTTGCTTGATTAACAGTTCTGTTTCTGCTATAGCATCTTTGTAATTCTTATTCTCTGCCTTTACATAAATCTTAGTTGTTCCTGCTTCCGTTGCAGTTGGAATTGTCGCACTATAATTCTTTCCATCTGTGGAATAACTAACCGTTGAATCAGCCTCATCTGCGGTCGCTGCGTCAATCTGGTGACTCATTCCATCATAATACACTTCTTTTCTTTCTACCTTAATTCCATTACCAGCACCTTCTGCTTTGGTTACAGTCAGTGTTCCATTTACTGTTTTAATATCATAGTTCGCTGTTACATCTGTTTTTCCAGATTTAATAGCTACACTGCTTACTGTATTGGCACTACTTCCTACTTCTGTCTGGCTTCCGCTTACAAACACTTCTTTTGTCTGACCGGATACTACTGCATCTGCATCTGTAATGCCTGTCATTCTGCTCGTAATCACATAAAAATTCTTAGTAAGTGCTAATTTATTATATACCTTACTGGCACTTCCTGCTGTTACAGTAATCTCACGCTTGTTAATTACTACCGTTCCACTTGCCACTGCAGTATCTGGGTAATCTGGATTGGTTGCTTTTACATAGATTGTGTAGATACCTGCTTCTGTATAATTTGGTGCTGATTGACTCCAGCTATTATCATCTGCTGGATTTGTTGTATAGTAAACCGTCGAACCATTTCTTAAAGGACTAGCTGCTTTTATAGAATGCTTTTGTCCATCATAGGTTACTGTATTTCCTGTAACACGTACTTTGTTTAATAATGGATAATAAAGCTTCAAAACAGTTTTGCTGTCTGCTTTAACTACTTCGGAACTTACTGCATCTGCCTTATAGAAGTAACCCTCATATTCCTTTGCATAATCTGCATCGTATACAGTCGTACCAACTGTTCCTGTTTTTGATTCTGAATAACTGGCTGTTGCAGGATAAGTAACTGTATCCGAGTTCTGTAAGTAGTGTTCTACCATATAGTTTGCTTCATTTGCAAGCCATGTTGCTCTTACTACCATATTATTATTAAGTGTTACCTGGGTTACTTTATCTTGACTCGAAACACTATCTGTTCCCTCTGTTAATGTCCAACCATCAAAAGTATAACCCTCTTTTGCGAAATACTGATTTTCCAACATATCCGCAACCGATACCAGCGTAACCTTTGTGCCTTTAATATAGGATACTGTTTCAATTCCACCGCCCGGCTGACTTGTTGCTGTATTTCCAGCATAGGAGAGTGTTGCCCATTGAGATGCATCTTTGTCATAATAAATATTTAAGATTCCTAATCCATCTGCCGTAATGACAGTAGAAACCGTTTTGTCTTCCGTATGTGTATATCCTGGAATTATTTTCACATAATCCACATCATATACGGTACTATCTGTTTTTCCATACTGTATCTCTGTATAAGTTGCACTATCTGGATATTGACCATCTTCCGAAACATAATGATTTACTGTAAATGCCGTATTATCATTTGCTTTCCATATTGCATACAAGGTAACATCTGAACTTCCCATAGAAAACGTCTTTGTTCCGTTGATTGTATAGCTTGGAGATGTTGCTTTGTTATTTGTATCCCAACCTAAAAATGTGTAACCTGCTCTGGTTGGATTATGCTCAAAATCTACTGTTACTGTGGTTCCTTCTGCTGCTTCTATTCCCGCCGGCATAACGGAATTATTTCCACCATTTGCATCATAGCGAACTGCATTCATATTCTTATTACGTAAAACACCATCTACATGCCATGTTCCTGTTTTCTTTATAACATACCATTCGATATATTGCGTAGAACTATTATAAGATATTCCTTTTTCCTGCAATTTATTTTTTATTTGGGAATCCGAAGGTGTTGATTTCAAATTTTTCTGTACGGCTGACAGATTATTATTAATGGCAATTGCTTTATATATCGTTCCATCTATTTTATCTGTGTATTTTGAACTCTCATAGCCACTCGGTTCATACGGAACCTGACCATCTAAACGGACATAATATTCTGCTGCCTGATTTCCAGTAGAATTATCCTCCAGCCAGATTGCATACAATGTTATACTTTTTTTAATATCTATCTGCTCATTTATGGCATAATTATTTCCAGTCCCATCTCTATCAGAAGACCAGCCCACAAAGATATAGCCCTCTCTTGTGATACCATTTTCTGTAGGATCCGGCATATTGATTGCACCCGAGTCATCCGATTCTAACACAAAATTGCTACCACTTGCACCATTCTTATTAAATGTAACATTATAATGCTGTGCAACTACTGTAACAGTAAATGAATCAAACTTTGATGAGTCTACCGTAGACACAACTTTAATCGTAGTTGTTCCCGCTGCAACCGCTGTGATTTTTCCGGTAGCAGCATTTACGGTTGCAATATTTGTATCTAAAGAACTCCATAATACAGCCTTGTTTTCCGAAGTGTCTGGTGTCGCAACTACAGTAGCTGTTCCTTGCGCTGTTTGACCTACTAATAAGGTATCTTTATCAGTCGACGCTGTGACACTGGTTACTGCTATGGTTGGCTTTGCAAGCACTTTTACATAAAAGCTTTCGGAAGACGCACCGGAATAACTTTTATATTTAAGTTTAATAACCCCATTATTACTCGTATCTGGTTTAACCTTAAGTGCCTTTATACGTCCCTGTTCATATTCATATTCATATTCAATTTTGCTAATTGCCACATACTGGTTGTCATTACTTATGTCATAGTTCCATGATCTGGTCCAATCTGCATTATTTTTATCTGTTGATAGTATAATCGTCTCACCTGTATACATCTTATATGGGTTATCCCTGCTTGTTGCAACGAGTCGTCCGTTTACATAAATACCCGATGTGTTATCTGCATAATCTGATCCTGCTACTACATAGATAGAAAAATGATCTGTTGTCATTTCGACAGTATTATCATTTACTTTGACATCTTCCATTTTATCTGCCGATTGTTTGTTGTCATCTACGTGATATACTTCTATCACTTCCGCATCAAAACTCACATTTTCGAAAGTCACATATACATCACCCTCTGGTTGTGTGGTGTTGCCTTCTGCATCTTTTATTTTTATGTCAAATGCTTTCATTTCTGTAACTTCTCTATTTTCAGATGTAACTTCTGATTCAACAACATCCTTAACAGAACTTACTGTTACAGTATTAACGACTAATTCTGCACCCTCTGAAAGTGTTCCTGCTGGTGCATGCAAAACAATTTTTACACCATTCACAATTTTAGAAAGTGTCATTTCTGGTTTCTTTACTTCTTCTATCTTAAAGTTTGCCACGTAAGTCGCATCTTCCAGATTTTCCGGAACAAATGTAGGTGAGGTACTTACTTCTTCTCCATCCTTTGTCCAATTTACGAATTTGTATCCTTGATCTGCAGAAGCAATTGCTCCTTCTGCTACTGCTCCGTCTATAAGTTCAATTTCTTCTGATTCTTTACTTACAGAGCCACCCTTGGTTGCTTCGTATTGAATCAGAGCAATCTTAACTTCTTCTGTAGTCATGTCTTCAGTCGTTACTTCCTCTGTTGACATTTCTTCTGTCGTTACTTCCTCTGTTGACATTTCTTCTGTCGTTACTTCCTCTATTGACATTTCTTCTGTTGCTGTTTCCCCGGTTGTAACCTCTTCCACAGTAGTTGCTTCTGTATCACTACCTGCCTCTTCCGTTGTTGGTTCGATTGAGCCGGGCTCTTCTGAAGAAGATTGTCCCTCCTGCGTTCCCTGTTCGCCTAAAGATTCCTCAACCTTTGTTTCATTACTTTCCCCAGAAGTATCTGTTGTTGTTTCCTCTGCATTAACAGTCATCATTGACGTATCACTTACTAATGTCGTGAACGTCAATATGAATGCCATTGCAAAAGCTATCACTCTCATTCCTTTTCTCACTTTTCTTCCTCTCTCTTTCTTACACAAACTATGGTGCTTTTTTACTGAACAATGACACTTCTATTGTAGTCACTAATAGTAAAGACTATTCCTGTTTTGGAAAAAGGTCACAAAATTTTTATGTTTCTACAATTTTGGTAATTTGTCCTAATACGAGTGTTTTGAAAAGGAAATCCATATGTAACAATTTCCTAAATGGCAAATTAACCTGTTAATTCACTAATACTTTAATTCATAAAACAATTATTACTGATTTTCATGTTTGTTTTTTCTTTTCACCATTGACTTATTTAGTCAGTATCTGTTTAAAGACACAAAAAAAGCAGGAGCAATATTTCTATTGTACTCCTGCCATTACTATATATCCTTCTATCTATATTTCTAAAGAATCCTGTCCAATTCTTCTACTGCCTTTTCCTTGGTAGTAAAAAGGATGCCGGACCATCCCAATGCTTTCGCTGCTGTTATATTTTCTTCCCTGTCATCCAGAAATACACATTCTTCTGGAACCAGCTGGTACTGTTGCATTAATAATTGATAAATCGCTGCATCTGGTTTAATAAGCTTTTCCTTATACGATAAGATTCCGCCATCTACCACCTTTAGGAATTTCAGTTCCTCCCTATTCATTTCATATACAAGTTTTGAAAAATTGGATAATACCAGTACGCGATAGCCTCGGCTTTTCAATTCTTCAATCCACTCTGTTGCATAATCATATTCTTTGACAATTCCAGTCATATGTTGGAACATGTCCTGTATTTCGTCTGAGATACCAGGATCCTTTTGTATGAATTCCGCCAATATCTCTTCCTCCGCTAAGACACCACGGTCTAATTCATTCCATATAGGATTAAATATCGTGGCATTAATCAGCCTTTGATAGATATCCTCCTGTGACGCAAACTTTCGAAAGTGTTCCTCATAATTAAATTTAGATAATACATTTCCAATATCAAAAATGATGTTTTTTATCATTCGATTTTACTCCTCTGTTTCCTACTTTTTGTTTCTTCTATTCCCATTTCTTTTATTTCTTTTATTTCTTCCATTTCTTTTTCTTCTATTTCTTTTTTCTGCTCTTCCAGTTTATTTTCTGCATTCTTCTCGTCTGTTACGATGGTCAGAAAATCTGCATCTTTTCTTTTCAATCGTGGAATAAAACGCTTTGCAAATTTCCCTTTTCCACGCTCCTTAATATAAAAAAAACCAATTACAGAAAAAATTACTGCACCAATAAAATTAACAAATAAATCCTTCATAGTATCTAATAATCCAATATCTATATAGCCCCCAAGTCCTAAATCTTTCCCATTGACTATTACAGTCGATATGTTTTTGATAGTAGTTGGTCTATTTCCACCTGCAGGGTCTAACATTACAGAAGAAATCTGGTGTAAAATTGTATCCTTTTGCATATCAAATCCAAAAAAGATATCCATAGAGCATTCAAAGAATTCCCATAGTACACCAATCGTCATAGAAAAGCAAAATGCTACCATTGCCATAAATACCGGTGATAACTGAAATTTGAAACGTTCTTCCCGATTCAAAATATCAACCAGTGCAAAACCAATAGCCGCTGCCAGAAATC
Organism: Lachnospiraceae bacterium; assembly: GCA_028692055.1. GTDB lineage: Bacteria > Bacillota > Clostridia > Lachnospirales > Lachnospiraceae > SZUA-378. The sequence continues at coordinate 38,996 of JAQUYA010000016.1, forward strand.
CATTAATGGTATGCAGCATTGTATCCCAAAGCGGATAAATAATGTAATATTCCCGTATCTCGCCTAATATCTCCGCTGCAAAAATGAAAAGCAGCATAAATATTTCTAATGTAGTTGGTAGCTCTATACGAAGATTAATCTGAATAAAACTTGGTATCATAAGAAGTATCAGTGTTAATCCACACAGGAACACATTTTCAAAGTTTCCATTATAAAATTGAAGTATCGCCACCAATATAACCAAAATACGCAATACCAGATATACAATAAAGGAACTTTTATGTTCGTGTAGCTCCATATTGAGTGCTTTCTTCATATTTTCAAATCTATCGTTTTTCATCTTCTCACCAATAAATACTTTCCTCTCCAAACCTGTAAATATTCTAGCATACCCCCAAAAACAAGTAAAGAGTTGAAGCAGTCCTATTTGTTCATCTCACATAACTCTCCATCATGCAGTAAACTTTAAGTCAGTGGAGAAGGAAGTGGCTGCACGGGAGGTTGTGTGTGCATTTTCACGGTGCAGACGTAAGTATGCCGACTTTGTGTGGGACGCCTCATAATGCTGAAAATCTAAGAGTTCAAAAAGAAAATGTGTGACGTTTTTTAAGACGCACGAAACCGATGTCTGATGCGACATCGTTGCCGCAAACAACAGAAGCTTTGCTTCTTTATGTTAGACATCTTGCGAATGCATCGTGCATAAACCCACCTTGTGGGTTGGCATTTCTGACAATGACATTTTCTTTTTGAACTCTAAAATTTTCTACGCATTATTCGGAAGTCCCACACAAAGTTCGGCATATTTACGCCTGTACCGTGAAAATGCATTCTACTATATCAAAGCAGCCACAGATAGTTTCTGACATAATTAAAATATGACTCAATATCTTACAATTTTTAGGTGCCTTTATTATGGTTAGTACATGAGAATATTTGTGGCTGCTTCATAAATGTAGAACTCGTTTCAGATAGCGTGGGGCGTCCCTTCTGTTTGCATCCTGCAACATTTGGAATTATGCTTAGAAAATATTAGAGTGGTAAAAGAAAATGCCAAAGACAAAAACGCGAACACACGATGTGTGAGCGAGAGGGATTGCGACACGATGTCGCATAATCCCTCGGTTTTGTACGTCTTAGATAAAGGTATAACACATTTTCTTTTACCACTCTTAGATTTTCTTGTATAATGGAAAGTTACAGGAAGCAAACAGACGGGACGCCCCATGCTGCCTGAAACGTCCACAACCTCCTGTGCAGCCACTTCCTTATCCACTGACTTAAAATTTTACTTCCAGTATTTATTCAGGATTTCTTTCGCGGAGGCATCAGTTAGTTGATATTCTTCTATGATATTTTGTAAAGTTTCTTCTCTGGATAACTTTATTTTCTGGCAGGCTTGAATATAGCCCTGCATTATGCCGCGTTTTTCACCAAGCTCAATGCCACGTTTTTCGCCATGTTTTTCACCAAGTTCAAACCCTTCTTCGCGTATAAAATTTTCATATTCGATTGTTTTCATATAACCAGTTCCAACCTCCTTGTCCTTTTTTACCTGCTCTGTAAATCTGTGAACCTTCGCAATAGTAGGATTGCTTACATTATCTTCTTTGCTGTCTTCAATATAATGCAATAGTTCTGCCAGTTCCTTTTTGTCTTTTTCCATGGCGCCCCTTGTATACAGATAAATCGTAGTGGCTCCATCCTCATAGGGAATCGTTACATCTTCTACGATTTGTGTTTTTGCGGTATACCACATGAGATTCCTGTCAAATGGGTCTTCGGTCATAATCAATATGACATAGACATTCTTTAATTCTTTATAATCTGCGCCTGTATGCAGGGCATTTCGGTCAATCATAGAGTGGTAATAACGGCTGCGCTTTGGAAGACTTTTTTTGATTTCTGTGCTTTTTCGATTCTCCATTTCCACATCGTAGATATCCTGTATGTGGTTTGTTACCTCTGCATTTATGGTGTTCCTATTCTCGCGTGTATCTCTATTTTCGCATGTGTTTTTGCTCTCGCTTACATATCCATCTGTATTTCCATTTTCGCATGCGATTTCTTCAATGCAGACATCTAACCGTACTCCATGCTGGGTCGTACTTCCGGGAGTCATTACCTTCTGGGCGGTAATTTTCACTTCGCCAATCGGTCTGCCCAGAATGGTGCTGAGTAATAAGCGGCAAAATTCTTTTCCTTCTTCTCCGTAATTAATCATTTCCAGAAACAGGAAATCATCAATAATGTTTAATTCTTCAATTGTTCTTTTTGTTCTTTCACTCATACAGTGTCCCTTTTGCTGAAAGTACCTGTATAGAATAACTTCTGTATAAGATAAATTATAAGCGGACTGCTTTTCATATGCAAGTGCTTTCAAATCCTTTCTCTTTTTTTGTGTTTCTATTTTTAAATAAAATGTGAAATATCGGCTGAATCGCCAAGATATTTGATTAATCCAATTTCAGATGAAACCGAATGAATACTTTGATAGTATATGTTATCTTCATTTATTTTGCAATCATTTTCTAGCTGCTAATTTTTAATTTTGCACGTTGACCATGAGTCATGCTAAGAGAAAGAAATTACCATATGTGTCATGCTCGCATGTAAACATATGGTAGTTT
>JAQUYA010000017.1 GCA_028692055.1 Lachnospiraceae bacterium
AATAATTTTTTAAGTAACATAATTTAAATTAATTACTTTACATAACAATATCCACATAATGTGAATATCTTGTGTATAACTTTCATTATCTATGTGAAAAATTATGGATAAGTTATATTTATTATCTAATATCAAAGTGTGAATTATGTTTATAAATTTTATTTTAGTTATACACACCTGTCCTTATTTTTTATAAAAATATGTAAACTAATTGATTCATTTCATTTACATAACTTTTTATAAATCAATTATTTCAGTCTTATTTTCATTTGATATTTTGAATACTTTAGTTTAATATAGAGTAGAGATATTTTCATATAAGAATAATAAGGTTGGAAGAAATCTTTTAACCATTAAATTTACGACTATAAGTAATCCGTAGTCAGAAGGGCTAAAAAATGGATGATATAAATGTAATTAAAGAAAAATGGGAATTAATAAAAGACACATTGAGAAGAGAATATGATTTATCAGATATTTCATATAATACCTGGGTGTCCCCATTAAAATTACATAATATTGAAAATGATGTAGTAACAATACTTATACCATCTGATCAGGCACATGCATTAAATTATATTTCTAATAAGTATAAAAGTTACTTTCAAGTAACCATAACAGAAATGTTTGAACATGATTATGATATTTCATTTATATTAGAAAAAGATATTAATAATTCCAATTCGAATGGAATGGAATCAAATCAATCTTCAAAACCGGTTGTTTACAATATTAATTATGAAAATGCAAATCTAAATCCTAAATATAAATTTGATACATTTGTAGTAGGTAAAAATAATACATTTGCTCATTCTGCCTCACTTGCGGTAGCAGAATCACCAGGTGAAGCCTATAACCCTCTTTACTTATATGGAGGAGCTGGACTTGGTAAAACCCACTTAATGCATTCGATAGGGCATTTTATATTAGAACAAAATTCAAGTATGAAAGTTTTGTATGTTACTTCAGAAGCATTTACAAATGAAGTAATTGAATCCATTCGTAGTGGTAACAGTGCTGCCATGACTAAATTAAGAGAAAAATACAGAACTGTTGATGTTCTTATGATTGATGATATACAATTTATAATAGGAAAAGAAAGTACACAGGAAGAATTCTTCCATACTTTTAATGTACTTCATGCATCCGGTAAACAAATTATATTATCTTCTGATAAACCACCAAAAGAAATGGAAACTTTAGATGAACGTTTCCGTTCCAGATTTGAGTGGGGACTCATTGCAGACATAGGTGCTCCTGATTATGAAACCCGTATGGCTATCCTTAGAAAGAATGCAGAAGTCTATGATAGAGTTATTGATGATGAAATTATTCAATATATTGCAACAAATATTAAATCTAATATTAGAGAATTAGAGGGTGCATTTAATAAAGTTATTGCTTTTTCAAAATTATATAACCGTGAACTTAACATGGCTTTGGCGGAAGATGCTTTAAAGGATATTATATATCCGGATAAATTGAAAGAAATCACACCTTCTTTAATTATAGAAGTAGTCGCTGAACATTTTGGTGTAGATAAAGATGATATTACTTCAAAAAAGAGAAACTCTGAATTTGTATTACCAAGACAGATTGTTATGTACCTATGCAGAGAATTAACAGAAACTTCTCTTATTAATATAGGAAAAATACTTGGTAAAAAAGACCATACTACAGTAATGCATGGTGTAACAAAGATAACAGAAGAACTTAAAATAAATGAAGAACTAAGTAATAAGGTAGAAGTTATTAAAAAGAAAATTAACCCTGCTTAAAGTTATCATCATTTTAATGTTTATAAATTGTGATATGTATGTTGATGAATTATATGATTGTATTTTAAGTATTCATTTCAATTTAAGCAAATGTGAATAACTCATAAAAACTTTTTAATTATAATTCATTTTTAAACAAGATATACATTCCAATTTAACCTCATAAATAGTATAATAATTGTGGTTATTCACATTTCCACAATCATTACTAATAAGATTACTTAATAATTAATATATATTAAGGCTTTGACACTTTATTTTTTTGCTCAAATAGTACGAAGGGAGTTATACACAAATGAAATTAGTATGTTCGAAATTAAATCTATTAAATGGAGTTCAAATTGTTTCAAAAGCTGTTCCAAGTAAAACTACAATGTCAATATTAGAATGTATCTTAATTGATGCAACTCAGGGAGAAATAAAACTAACTGCTAATGATATGGAACTTGGTATTGAAACAAAGATTGAAGGAGATATTTTAGAAAAAGGAATTATTGCACTGGATGCAAAGATTTTTTTAGAAATCGTAAGAAAACTTCCAGATAGTAATATAACCATTGAAACAGATAGTAATTTAAAAACGATTATTACATGTGAAAAATCAAAATTTAATATCATTGGAAAGTCAGGAGAAGATTTTTCTTATCTTCCAAATATTGAAAAAAATGATTCTATCGTAATTTCACAGTTTACTTTAAAGGAAGTTGTAAGACAAACTATTTTTTCTATTGCTGATAATGATAATAATAAATTAATGACGGGTGAATTATTCGAAATTAATGAGGATCAGCTAAAAGTGGTATCACTTGATGGACATAGAATTTCTATTAGAAATATAAATTTAAAAAATAGTTATTCTTATAAAAAGGTAGTAGTGCCTGGTAAAACGTTGAATGAAGTTAGTAAAATTTTATCTGGTGATACGGATAAAGATATTTTTATTTTCTTTACTGACAAGCATATTGTATTTGAATTTGAGAATACAACGGTAGTTTCCAGATTGATTGAAGGTGAATACTTTAAGATTGATCAAATGTTGTCTAATGATTATGAAACAAAAGTTAAGATAAATAAAAAAGAATTATTGAATTGTATCGACAGAGCAACTCTTTTGGTAAAAGAAGGAGATAAGAAACCAATTATTATTTCCATTGGTGATGGTTCTATGGAATTAAAAATTAATTCTACAGTTGGAAGTATGAACGAAGAAATTGATATTACAAAACAGGGAAAAGATTTAATGATTGGATTTAATCCAAAATTCTTAATTGATGCCTTAAAAGTAATAGATGATGAGGAAATAGATCTTTATTTTGTAAATCCAAAAGCACCTTGTTTTATTAGAGATGCAGAAGAAAATTATATTTATTTAGTATTACCTGTTAATTTCACAACGGTAAGTTAAATCCAAAAGCATTTTGATTAGAATGTCTGCTGAAGTAGACAGATTGGAATAAAAATGGAAATAATAAAATTAAGAGATGAATATATAAAATTAGGTCAGGCTTTAAAAGCAACTGGTCTGGTTGAGTCAGGTGTTGATGCTAAAATTGTTATACAAGATGGTTTAGTAAAAGTAAATGGACAAGTTGATACACAAAGAGGTAAGAAATTGTATGATGGTGATGTTATTGAATTTGAAAAGAATCAAATAAAAATCGAAAAATAGGTATAAGTATGATTATTAAATCATTAGAACTTGAAAATTTCAGAAATTATGATTCCTTAAAGATAGAATTTGATAATGGAACAAATATTTTGTACGGTGATAATGCACAGGGAAAAACAAATATTTTAGAGGCAATTTATTTATCCTCTACTACAAAGTCCCATAAAGGAAGTAAAGATAAAGAAATTGTAAATTTTAATCATGAAGAAGCTCATATCAGGACATATATTGAAAAAGATAATATTACAGAAAAAGTAGATATGCATTTAAGAAAAAGTAAAACAAAAGGAATTGCGATTAATAATCAAAAAATAAAAAAAGCTGCCGATTTACTGGGATTATTAAATGTTGTTTTGTTTTCTCCGGAAGATTTAAGTATTATAAAAAATGGTCCTTCTGACAGAAGAAGATTTGTTGATATAGAGCTTTGCCAGTTAGATAAGTTTTATCTTTATAATCTAAACAGCTATAATAAAATTGTAAATCAAAGAAATAAATTATTAAAAGATTTATATATGAATCCGGATTTAAAAGAAACTCTTACCATATGGGATTCACAATTGGTTTCTTTTGGAAATCAGGTAATTGAAAGAAGAAAAAACTTTATTGAACAATTAAATGATATTATTTATGAGATACATAAGAAATTATCTGGTGGAAAAGAAGAATTAATTATCCAGTATGAGCCTGATGTTACAAAAGAAAATTTTGAAGATAAATTAAAAATGAATCAGTATAGGGATATTAAGTTAAAACAAACTTCCGTAGGACCACACAGAGATGATTTTTCTTTTATGGTAGGAGGAGTAGATATTCGAAAGTACGGTTCACAGGGACAGCAGAGAACAGCAGCTCTTTCTTTAAAACTTTCTGAAATTGAAATAGTTAAAAAGTTAACAAAAGATACCCCAGTGTTATTATTGGATGATGTTTTATCAGAGTTGGATAGTAACAGACAGAATTATTTATTAAATAGTATTGGTGATATTCAAACGATTATTACGTGTACCGGATTGGATGAATTTGTGAATAATCGTTTTGAAATAGACAAAGTGTTCCGAGTAGTAAATGGAACAATAAACAGTGATAAATAGGAGGCTTTAAAATGAGCGCTGAATACGGAGCTGATCAGATTCAGATATTAGAAGGATTAGAAGCAGTTAGAAAAAGACCTGGTATGTATATTGGCAGTACATCGTTAAGAGGTTTGCATCATCTTGTATATGAGATTGTTGATAATTCGGTTGATGAGGCATTAGCAGGATATTGTTCAGAAATTCAAGTATTTATAAATAAAGGAAATTCCATTACAGTCATTGATAATGGACGTGGAATTCCTACAGGTATTAACCATAAAGCCGGCATTGCAGCAGTAGAAGTAGTATTTACAATTCTTCATGCAGGTGGAAAATTTGGTGGTGGCGGATATAAAGTATCCGGTGGTTTGCATGGTGTTGGTGCTTCGGTAGTAAATGCATTATCTACATGGCTTGAAGTAGAAATTTGTACAGAAGGAAAAATTTATAAACAGCGTTATGAAAGAGGACATGTAATGTATCCTCTTAAAGTTGCTGGAGAATGTGATTCAAAAAAAACAGGAACAAAGGTTACTTTTCAACCTGATGATACTATTTTTGAAGAGCTGGAATATGATTTTGATACTTTAAAACAAAGACTTCGTGAAATGGCATTTTTAACGAAAAATCTTAAAATCGTTCTTACGGACAATCGTTTAGAGGAACCACATGTAAAAGAATTCCATTATGAAGGTGGAATTAAAGAATTTGTGTCTTATCTGAATAAAAGTAAAACAGCTATTTATGATGATATTCTTTATTTTGAAGGAACAAAAGATAATGTATATGTTGAAGTTGCCATGCAGCATAATGATTCATATACAGAAAGTTCTTATAGTTTTGTAAATAATATTAATACTCCGGAAGGTGGTACCCATCTTGCAGGTTTTCGTAATGCACTTACAAAAACGTTTAATGATTATGCAAGAAGTATTAAAATATTGAAAGATAGTGAGGCAAATCTTTCTGGTGAAGACATCAGGGAGGGATTAACAGCTATTGTTAGTATTAAAATTGAAGATCCTCAATTTGAAGGACAAACTAAACAAAAGTTAGGTAATTCTGAAGCCAGGGGAGCTGTTGATAGTATAGTTAGTGAACAGCTTACTTATTATTTGGAACAAAATCCAACTATTGCAAAACTGGTTTGTGAAAAATCAATTTTGGCGCAACGCGCCAGAGATGCAGCAAGAAAAGCAAGAGATTTAACAAGAAGAAAGACAGCTTTGGAAGGTATGTCACTTCCTGGTAAACTAGCTGATTGTTCTGACAAAGATCCTAAAAACTGTGAAATATATATAGTCGAAGGAGATTCTGCTGGTGGAAGTGCAAAAACTGCAAGAAGCAGAAGTACACAGGCAATTTTACCACTTCGTGGTAAGATATTAAATGTAGAAAAAGCGAGACTGGATAAAATATTTGGAAATGCTGAAATCAAAGCAATGATTACTGCTTTTGGTACTGGTATTCATGATGATTTTGATATTTCAAAATTAAGATATCATAAAATCATTATCATGACGGATGCCGATGTAGATGGTGCTCATATCAGTACATTATTATTAACCTTTATATATCGTTTTATGCCGGAATTAATTAAAGAAGGACATGTATATTTAGCACAGCCACCACTTTATAAAATTGAAAAAAATAAAAAAGAGTGGTATGCATACAGTGATGAAGAATTAAATAATATCTTAGTAGAAATTGGAAGAGATCAAAATAATAAAATTCAACGTTACAAAGGTCTTGGTGAAATGGATGCAGAACAGTTATGGGAAACAACTATGGATCCGGAAAAAAGAATTTTACTTCGTGTTGTAATGGATAATGAAATTGAATCTGAAACAGATCTTACTTTTACAACATTGATGGGTGATAAAGTAGAACCACGTCGTGAATTCATTGAAGAAAATGCGAAATATGTTAGAAACCTGGATGTATAGGTTAAAAATAAAAAAATATGAATAGATTTATGCAACTTTATATCTGTAAAATAAATACAGATAATGGAAAGGCATGGTTATAAAACAAAATGGAAGATAATATCTTTGATAAAATTCATGAAGTTGATTTAAAGAAAACAATGGAAAGTTCTTATATCGATTATGCAATGAGTGTTATTGCATCTCGTGCATTACCGGATGTTCGTGATGGTTTGAAACCAGTACAACGTAGAGTTCTTTATTCCATGATTGAATTAAATAATGGTCCAGACAAGCCTCATAGAAAATGTGCACGTATTGTCGGTGACACAATGGGTAAATATCATCCACATGGTGATAGTTCTATTTATGGTGCTTTGGTAAATATGGCTCAGGAGTGGTCAACTCGTTATCCATTGGTAGATGGACATGGAAACTTTGGTTCTGTCGATGGTGATGGCGCGGCTGCAATGCGTTATACAGAAGCAAGACTTTCTAAGATTTCTATGGAAATGTTAGCAGATATTAATAAAGATACGGTTGATTTTGTACCAAACTTTGATGAAACAGAAAAGGAACCTTCGGTGCTTCCGAGTAGATATCCAAATTTATTGGTAAATGGTACAACTGGTATTGCTGTTGGTATGGCAACTAATATCCCTCCTCATAATTTACGTGAGGTAGTTGATGCTGTTGTTAAAATGATTAACAACCGTATCGATGAAGATCGTGCAACTGATATTGAAGAAATATTATCAATTGTCAAAGGACCGGATTTTCCAACCGGTGGTATGATTTTAGGTACTAGAGGAATTGATGAAGCATATAGAACTGGTCGCGGTAAAGTAAAGGTTCGTGGTATAACTGATATCGAAACAATGCCAAATGGTAAATCACGTATTATTATTACAGAGTTGCCATATATGGTAAATAAAGCGAGATTGATAGAAAAAATTGCTGAATTGGTTCGTGACAAAAAGATTGATGGTATTACTGACCTTCGTGATGAATCAGATAGAGAAGGTATGCGTGTTGTTGTAGAACTTCGTCGTGATGCTAATGCAAATGTTATTTTGAATTTGTTATATAAACATACACAGTTACAGGATACCTTTGGTGTAATTATGCTTGCTCTTGTAGACAATGAACCTCGTATTATGGATTTATTGACAATGTTGAAATATTACATTAAGCATCAGGAAGAAGTAGTTACCAGAAGAACAAAGTTTGATTTAAATAAAGCAGAAGAAAGAGATCATATTTTACAGGGTTTACTAATTGCACTTGATAATATCGATGAAGTAATTAGAATTATCAGAGCAAGTAAAAATGTACAGACTGCGAAAGAAGAATTAATTGCACGTTTTGGATTATCAGATGTTCAGGCACAGGCAATTGTTGATATGCGTCTTCGTGCATTAACCGGTTTGGAAAGAGAAAAACTGGAAAATGAACATAAAGAATTAATGGCAAAAATAGCAGAATTAAAAGCAATTTTGGCCGATGAGAAAATACTTCTTGGCGTAATCAAAAATGAAATTACTCTGGTTGCAGATAAATATGGTGATGATAGAAGAAGTATTATTGGATTTGATGAATATGATATTTCCATGGAAGATTTAATTCCGAGAGATAATACCGTAATCGCTATGACAAAATTGGGATATATCAAACGTATGACGGTTGATAATTTTAAGAGTCAGAACAGAGGCGGTAAAGGCATTAAGGGAATGCAGACTATAGAAGAAGATTTTATTGAAGATTTATTGATGACTACAACACATCATTACATTAATTTTTTTACAAATTTTGGCAGAGTATATCGTTTAAAAGCTTATGAAATTCCAGAAGCAAGCCGTACTGCCAGAGGAACAGCGATTATTAATTTACTGCAATTAAATCCAGGAGAAAAGATTTCTGCAATTATACCTATTAAAGATTATGAAGAAGATAGAAATCTCTTTATGGTAACCAAAAAGGGAATTGTGAAAAAAACATCTCTTGTAGAATACAGTAATGTTCGAAAAAATGGACTCGCAGCAATAAATCTTCGTGAAGATGATGAATTAATTGAAGTAAAATCGACTGATAAAAATACCGAAATATTTTTGGTAACAAAACATGGAATGTGTATTCGTTTCAAGGAAACAGATGTAAGAGCAACCGGTAGAACATCAATGGGTGTTATTGGTATGAATCTTGGAGATGGTGATGAAATCATTGGTATGCAATTGGATCATCAGGGAGATTCCTTATTGATTGTTTCAGAAAATGGTATGGGTAAGCGTACTTATTTAGATGAATTTACGGTTCAAAAACGTGGTGGTAAGGGTGTAAAATGTTATAAGATTACAGAAAAAACCGGCTACGTTGTTGGTGTAAAGGCTGTAACGGATGACCATGAAATTATGATGATAACTTCCGAAGGAATTATTATTCAGCTTAGAATGGAAGATATCTCAACTTTAGGCAGAATTACTTCAGGTGTTAAATTAATTAATCTGGATGATAATGTTAAAGTAGCACAGATAGCTAAAGTAAGAGAAAAAGTATCTGATGGAAATCAGGAATTTGATAATGTAGAAGACGCAATGGAAGATATTCCTGAAGATAAAAAAATGGGACTTACATCTGACGAAAATGAATAAATAGTAAAATAATCATGTATACAAAGGTGTATCTGTTTAAAGCAGGTACACCTTTGTTGAAATAAAAAGCTATTACAATTTATAGAATATGGCACTTAAGAAAATTATTTTATTTAAAGGAGGAAAAAATATGTCAGTAGAAATGGTCAAAAAATATTTAAAAAATTATGGACTTGATAACAAAGTAAGAGAATTCAAAGAGTCAAGTGCAACGGTAGAACTAGCTGCAAAAGCTGCGGGTGTAATTCCTGCAAGAATAGCAAAAACCTTATCTTTTAAAGTAGGTGACCATGCTATTTTAGTTGTTACGGCAGGAGATACAAAAGTTGATAATAAGAAATATAAAGAAAAATTTGGATTAAAGGCAAAAATGCTACAGCCGGAAGAAGTAATGGAATATACAGGACATGCCATTGGAGGAGTTTGTCCATTTGCAACGCCAGATGCAAATGTGGAAACATATCTGGATGAATCTATGAAGAGATTTGAAACCGTATACCCTGCTGCAGGAAGCAGTAATAGTTGTGTGGAAGTGACTATGGAAGAATTATATAAAGCATCGAAAGCAAAAGAGTGGGTTGATGTTTGTAAATTTTTAGATAGTGTCGTATGAAAAAGGCATAATTATTAATCAAAATTATCAACTTATGAAAGCAAGTGGAAGGTATTATTCTTTACCGATATAATACTTTCTGCTTTCATTTTTGAAATTTCACGTACCAAGGCGCTTCTGTTTACACATAGATACTCTGCCATTTCTGTATGATTTAAAGGAATAAAAACTTCATTGTCTAACAAATCAAAGGGTTGATTCATATTATGAAATCCAACAATATCCTGATTTGTCCGAATCATATGAAGAAATGTTAATATTCTGTCTCGAATAGATTTCTTTGATAAAATTTCTAATTTTGCAAGCAACGTTCTTGTTTTTAGGGCTAAAAGATTCATCAAATTTTCAATAAACATCGTGTGAAAAGTACAATTTTTAGAGCATCGTTGCCATATGAGCCGATATGGGAAAATAAGAATTGAGCAGTTTGTCATTGCTTTATAATTGACAGAGCAGTTTCGAATATTGGTATCCATAAAAGGTTCTGCAAATATCTCATGTTCTCTCAATTCTGTAAAAAAATAATTATTTCCATAAAGGTCGTTTTTTTCCATTAAAATAATACCATGTAAGATAACACCTACATATTCAACTGGATCGCCCTCTAAGATAATATATTCTTCTTTCTTATAAGTTTTTTCTTGAAAACAAAAACAATCCAATATAATTTTAATATCCGATTCTTTTATTCCTTGAAAAATAGGATGATATTTTATTGATTCATAATAGTTCATATAAGATGTTCTCCTTGTAAGAAATGATTGTTAATTCATATTCATAATCATTTTATATTTTATATTTATAACATTAAATATATTTATATTTTAATTATAAAGTGTTGCTATTGCAACAATAAATTTAGAAATATATGATAAACTTAGTAATTGTGAGTTATAAAAATTAAATACAAGTATATAAAATGATTCTTTGAAAGTTAATTAGATAATTAAAATAAGGAACATTGTATACAGAGGAGATTAAAAAGATGGAAACATATTTAGTATTTAAGGATTTAGCAATTATTATATTGTTTGCAAAATTTTTTGGAATTTTAGCAAGAAAATGTAAGGCACCACAAGTCGTTGGAGAAATTATAGCAGGTCTGGTAATTGGTCCATGCTTATTAGGATTGGTGCAACAGAGTGATTTCTTATTACAAATGGCAGAAATAGGTGTTATTCTTTTAATGTTTTCTGCAGGTTTGGAAACGGATTTAAAGGAATTATTAAAAACAGGACCAATTGCATTTTTAATTGCATGTGCAGGTGTATTTATACCACTATTAGGTGGTACTCTTTTATATATGGGATTTTATGGTGCAGCAGCTATTGGTACAGAAGAATTTTATAAAGCCGTATTTATTGGATGTATCCTAACTGCAACTTCGGTGAGCATTACCGTTCAGGCACTTCGGGAAATGGGAAAATTGAAAGGCCGTGTCGGAACGACGATATTAAGTGCAGCAATCATTGATGATATAATTGGGATTATTGTTTTAACCGTAGTAATCGGATTTAAAAATCCAGAATCCGACCCTAAAATGGTAGTTGTAAATACAGTTTTATTCTTTGTCTTTGCCATTATTATCGGCTTTATATCCTATAAAATTTTTAAAAAGGTAGATGCCAGATATCCACATACAAGACGTATTCCTATCATAGGATTGGCATTTTGTCTTGCAATGGCATTTATTGCAGAAAAATATTTTGGAATTGCTGATATTACAGGAGCCTATGTGGCAGGTATTATTTTATGCAACGTACATGATTCTGAATATATAGCAGAAAAAATGGATATTAACTCCTATATGCTATTTGGACCTATTTTCTTCGCAAGTATTGGTTTAAAGACAAATATTGATAATTTAACTGTTTCAATTTTTATTTTCACTATTTGTTTCGTGATTGTTGGATTAATTTGTAAGATTGTTGGTTGTGGTTTGATGGCAAAATTATGTAAATTTGATTTTGAGGATTCCTTAAAAATTGGTATTGGTATGATGACACGAGGTGAAGTTGCACTGATTGTTGCACAAAAAGGACTGGCAGTTGGTTTATTATCACCGGTTTATTTTACTTCTGTAATCTTTTTAATTATTATTTCTTCTATTTCTACACCACTTTTATTAAAAGTTTTATATGCAAGGGACGAAAAATCTGGTAAAGTGATAGCATAAAAGAGTTGGTTGAAAGAAAGGCATGGTTTTGATAATGGCAAAAAGAAGAAGACGTAGAAAATCATACATAGGGCAAATTATATTTTCTATTTTATTATTCATAGTAGTCCTATTAGCAGCTTTTGTTTTTTTGAAAAAGGATAACATCAAAGAAACCGTGACAAAGAAGGTTGCAACAACAGCAATTGAGCAGATCATTAAAGCGGAAACCGGAGAATCTGTAGATATTGAAGAAGTAAAAAGTCAAATGAATCAAGAAGATGCAAAATCTTTTGATACAATTGTAGAGAAATATACCGATACGGATAAAGTAGAAGAATGTTTGGATCTTTATAAAAGCGGAGGAACTTCAGCCGTAAAGGAGTATGTAAAAGATGAAGTTGATACAACGGATATTGATAAACTAAAAGAACTCTATGATAAATATAATGACACCATTAATAGCTCTCAAAATTGATAAATCTTAAGAAAAATCCCGGTATATCCTGAATGAATATAATTCAGGATATACCGGGGTTTTATAATGGATTAAGGTGTCAAAGAAGGTGACTATAATATAATTAAAAATCAAAGTGGTCAAATTTAGAAGGTAATTTCTTCCTTTTCTTATGACTTGCTTTTGAACGTCTTCGTTTGGAAAAATTATAATTTCCAATTAAAGAATGAATGACAAAAACAGAGATAAGAAGAGAAGCAATAATAATTATTATAAAAAGTATCTTTGTTACATTGATAAATATTACATCTTCATTATTATTTATTTTTTTATTATCAGTCGATTGTAACAGTGGTGTATCTAGCTCTAATTTATTTGTAGAATTATTAACCAAATCAACCGTTACACTTCCCACAGAGACATCATTATAGGAATAATCTATAGAAGCAACGGAATTATCAGTGGTATTATCATAAGTTAAAGAGGAAGTAGTATCTTCGAAGCCTGCTGCTTTAGGAATTACAATATAGTCATCTTTATTCAAAGATAGTACCGGTTCGGAATTTCCTAATACATCTTCATTTGCATTAAATAAATCATTGTTGTTAATGGAATATTGAACTTCATTGTCAGAAATATTGATTTTCTGAAAATTATTAAATCCATAATCAAATAGTTCAACCGTATCTGTAAACTGATTTGGTGATTCTTCTTTCATAATAACACAAATAAGTGTGATACCATCTTTTTTTGCACAGGAAACCAAAGTTTGTCTGGCTTCTGATGTAAATCCAGTTTTACTTCCCACCAGATATTCATAAGAGCATTCTCTACTAGAAAGTAACTTATTCTTTGAATGTACATAAATATCATCCGGCTGTGTTGCAGTAGGAGGTATTTCATAGGTGGCGGTACTGGACATCTTACAAAGTAATTCATTTTTAAAAAAGGAACGACCGATGGTTGCCAAATCATATGCACTGGTATAATGTTCATCATTATATAATCCATTTGGATTTACAAAATGGGAATCCTCGCAACCCAGTTCCTTTGCTCTTTGATTCATTAGTTTTGAGAATTCTTCTACAGAACCACTGATATGTTCGGCAACGGCATTTGCAGCTTCATTTGCAGATCCAACCAGAACACCATATAAGGATTGTTCCATGGTGATTTTTTCCCCGGCATCCATTCCCATATTGGAAGAATCCTTTTCAATACTGAATACAGCATTTGTGGAGTAATCAACTACTTCATTCATTTCTGAATTTTCAGTAGCAAGCAGACAGGTTAAAATCTTTGTTGTACTTGCTGGATAATTTTTTTCATGGATATTTTTTGCATAAAGGATGGTGCCTGTATTTGCTTCCATTAGAATAGCAGCTTCTGCACCAATTGCTGGTCCCTGTGGCCAATTGGTGGTCTCATTTGACTGAATAGCAAGCGATTTTCTAGCTTCGGCAGCTTGAATATAGTCTTCTTCTGCATAGGACAGGAGTAAAGAAGAAAGAAATGTATTTGAGATGAAAAGAGCAGTTAGGAAACAGGTAAAGGCTCTCTTATATTTAAAAATTGTCATATGAAATTCCCCATTGCTATTATTTATATATTTTATAACCATTTAATCATACACTATTTTAAAACAAAACCAAAGAGAAATGAATAAAAATTCATAGAAAAAGATAATTTTCTATAAATATAATAATATTCAGATAAATGAATTCAGTTAGAATTCATTTATCATGTGGAAAGGCTTCCCTTTTTATACAAAATAGTGTAGAATAGCATGGAATAACGAAGGTGGGTGTTTATGCGTTTACGAAATGTTACAGGTTCAGAGAAAATAATTGCTGCAAGTCCATATGTGGTGCAGGAACCAAAGGAAATGAAGAATAAATGGAAAGAATTATTTGGTATTTCGAATCCAATATATATAGAAATTGGAATGGGAAAAGGGCAGTTTATTACAACTATGGCAAAAAATAATCCCAATATTAATTTTATAGGAATTGAGAAATACTCCAGTGTTTTATTAAGAGCGATTCAAAAGGTAGAGGCAGAAGAAATACCGAATTTAAGATTTTTGTGTATTGATGCGAAAGAAATTGTAGATTTTTTTGGAAAAGAGGAAATTGATAAGATTTATTTAAATTTTTCGGACCCATGGCCAAAAGACAGACATGCAAAAAGAAGATTGCCTTCAAAAGAATTTTTAGAAAGATATGATCAAATATTAAAGACAGAAGGAAATTTAGAATTTAAGACAGACAATAGGGATTTATTTGATTTCGCAGTAGAGCAGATTCCAGAAACAAAGTGGAAAATCGATCAGATAACATATGATCTTCATCACAATAATGAAATGAACAAAGGAAATGTGATGACCGAGTATGAACAAAAATTTTCATCTATAGGAAACCCTATTCATAAATACATTATATCAAGATAGGGCAGGTGTTGGCGTGAGTCAATACCTGTTTTTAGGTAAAAGGAATTGTGCTGGCATACGTATAGGAAGAGAGAAGGAGAAATAAGTTATGTACCTTTTATTTTTTTTAATTTGGGTTAATTTAAATGGAAAATTCACAGTTGAGATTACAGTATTAGGGCTTATTATTGCTGCAGTAATCTATGCGTTTATTTGTAAATTTATGGATTTTAGTTTTCAAAAGGATATATTTATTTGTAAAAGAACCGGACAAATTATTCATTACATAGTAGTACTGGTAAAAGAAATTATTAAAGCGAATATAGATGTACTCAAAATTATGCTTTCCTCCAAATATGATTTCGAACCCGCAATCATTCGGTTTAAGACAACATTAAAGTCGAAAACGGCCAGAGTGGTATTGGCAAATTCCATTACATTAACACCTGGAACAATTACGGTATCTTTGGAAGAAGATAAGTACGTCATTCATTGTCTGGACAAGGATTTTGGAAAAGGAATCGAAAATTCGGTATTTGTAAAGCTATTGGAAAAAATGGAAGCCGATGCAGATATGATAAAAGACAGTACAACTACAAAAGCAGTTAAGGAGGGGTCAAATAATGAATAGTGGGATAGCAAGTTTGGAAGCAGCATATCAGATAGTGTTTATAGGTGCTATTATTATTCTTGCATTGATGATGATTTTGTGTTTGATCCGTGCTATTATTGGACCGAGAGTTGCAGACCGAATCGTAACGGTAAATATGATGGGTACTATGGTAATGGTTACGATAGCGATATTTGCATTAATGAGAAACGAAAGTTATCTGGTGGATATCTGTATTATTTATGCAATGATTAGTTTTCTTGCCGTCATTGTAATCAGTAAAGTATATATGGGTGTCTTTAATGAGAAAAATCAGGAAAAAGAAAAAAGGGCGGAGTAAGAGTGACCAAAGGTCGCAGATGGGAGTAAAAATGGAAATAATCGAGTGGACTAAATTTATAATAGGAACCATATTTTTAGCAACTGGAATGGTGTTTTTTATTATGGAGGTATTTGGTGTATATCGTTTTAAATATGTGTTAAACAAAATGCATATAGCAGCAATAGGTGATACCTTTGGGATAGGTGTTTCTTTAACTGGTTTAATGATTATGAATGGACTTAATTTCACAACCTTAAAGATTTTTTGTATTATTGTTTTTTTATGGCTTGCTTCACCGGTATCTTCGCATGTAATTGCAAGACTGGAAGTAAGCACCAATAAAAATTTAGAAGAACATTGCGAGATCGCAGATAGGAGCTAAAAATAATGCAGATTTTTAATTATATCCTTTTGGCATTTTTAATTTTATGTGCTGTTTCTGTTAGTTTTTCAAAGAATTTATTAAATTCTATTCTTATCTATATGTCTTACAGTCTGGGAATGTCTATTATCTGGATTATTCTGGAATCTCCTGACTTAGCAATTACAGAGGCAGCGGTAGGCGCTGGTGTTACCAGTATTTTATTCTTTGCAACCCTAAAGAAAATACATGCAATTAAGGGGGAAGATAAGGTTGAGTAGATTAAAAACAAAAGAAGAATATCAAAAAACAAAAGCATATCGATTTTTTCACTGGTATTCAGGCGAAAAGGATCCTTATTTAGATAAAGTGGAAATGCATCCGCAGCCGGAAAAACCGAAAGAAGAACTTACGATAGAAGAGCGTATGCATGATCGCCAGATTGTTATTGATAAGGTATATGATTTTGACAAAAATAAGAATATGAAGTTGTTTAATCGCTTTTATGCTATTGCGTCAATTATATTTTGTATTATTTTTATTACTATTTTATTAATTGCAGTTTCCTATTTACCGCGGGCAGGAAGTGCGATGAATCCGAATAATAATGAAGTGTCCAAAAGATACATTGAAAATGGCCTGCAGGAAACAGGTGCAGTCAATATTGTAACGGGTATGATTTTGAACTATCGTGGATTTGATACCTTTGGTGAAACCTGTGTACTTTTTATCGCTACAAGCTGTGTTATGATTCTGCTTATGGTAAATGAAGAGAAATTAAAAGATTCCATCGAATTAAATGATAGAAGATATGAGCCAAAAAATGATGTCATATTGCAAAAGGTAGCCTTTGTTCTCGTACCCATTATTTTTATTTTTGGTATTTATGTAATTTTGAATGGACATTTATCGCCGGGCGGAGGATTTTCCGGAGGTGCAATGATAGGTGCTGGTATGATTTTATACGTGAGTGCCTTTGGATTTAAAAAAACACAGAAATTTTTTAATGAAAATACCTATAAGGTAGTAAAAGTAAGTGCCTTAACGCTTTATGGCGTACTTATGATTTACTACTTCTATACGGGTGCAAATGGAATCGATAACCATATTCCACTTGGAACGCCGGGCAATATATTAAGTAGTGGTATGATTCTGCCTATCAATATCTTCGTAGGTTCTGAGGTTGCATGTACTATGTATGCATTTTATGCATTGTTCAGAAGAGGAGGCTTATAAAATGGGTGCGAATCTATTTACTAATTATGGAGAAGCGGTTGCTATGATTTTATTTGGCATCGGTTTTACCAATTTACTTCTTCAAAAAAATTTAATTAAGAAAATTATTGGTCTAAATATCATGGATACTGCTATTTATTTGTTCTTGGCAGAAAAGGGTTATATTCAGGGAAGAATGGCACCTATTATTGTAGACGGCGTGCAAAATGTAGAAACATATATTAATCCGATTCCGAGTGGACTTGTGCTTACCGGAATCGTAGTATCTGTTTCGGTATCTGCGCTGATGCTTTCTTTGACAATTCGTCTTTATCAGAGATATCAAACCTTGGATTTGGATGAAATATCTACAAAATTAAAGAAGGAGGGATTGTAAAAAATGGATTTTGTACAAAACTTTCCCTGTTTTTCTATTGTTTTATCTATGTTTGCCAGTATTTTTAGTTCTGCATTAAATGGAAAACATGCGAAGTGGCTGAATACTGCAGTATTGATTATAATAAGCATTATGTCAGGCTGCCTGTTATTTTATTTAATTGGTACGGGACAAAGCTATGTATATATGATGGGAAGGTTTCCGGCTCCCTGGGGAAATGAAATCAGGGCTGGTATCTTAGAAGCTCTGATGGCACTTTTCTTCTGCGTTATTATGCTTTTATCTTTACTTGGAGGTGAAAGCCATATTAAAGCTGAGGTAGACCCTGAGAAAGTCAACTTATACTATATTATGATTAATCTGCTTTTGAGTTCCTTACTTGCATTAATTTATACCAATGATTTATTTACTGCATATGTGTTTGTCGAAATCAATACGATATCTGCCTGTGGTCTGATAATGATTCGGCAGACTGGCCGTACGATAGAAGCGGCAACCCGCTATATGATTATGAGTTTATTAGGTTCCGGTCTTTTATTAATGGGATTATGTATGCTATATGATATGACTGGCCATTTGTTGATGAGCAATATTAAGGCAAGTATTGAAGTGATTGTTGCAGAAGGAACATATACCGTTCCATTACTGGTTACCATTGGAATTATCTGTGTGGCTCTTGCAATCAAAAGTGCGTTATATCCTTTTCATTCCTGGCTTCCGGATGCATACGGATATTCAACTGTTTCCTCAGCGGCGATTCTTTCCAGTCTGGTATCAAAGGGATATATATTTTTATTGATAAAGATTTTTTACCGGGTTATCGGATTTGATATTATTTGTAATAGTAAAGTAATCAATATACTGTTTGTGTTTGGTCTTGCCGGTATGATTATGGGATCCTTAAATGCGATTCGTGAAAATGATATTCGTCGAATGATAGCCTTTTCATCGGTTGCACAGATTGGATATATCTATATGGGATTTGGTCTTGGTACGGAATTTGGTATTCTTGCAAGTGTCTTTCACATTATTTCTCATGCAGCTACAAAATCCCTTTTATTTATAGCGGCTATCGGATTAACAGATGTATCCGGTAAAAAAAGACAGTTTATTAACCTAACAGGAGCCGGCTATCGCAATAAGGTTGCAGGATTTGCATTTACGATTGGTTCACTTTCCATGGTCGGTATTCCTATGTTTTCTGGATTTGTAAGTAAACTATTATTTGCACAGGCAGCGGTACAGACGCACAATAAAATGCTTCCGACACTGATTGTATTAGCAGTCAGTACAGTATTAAATGCTATTTACTTTATGAAAACGGTTATTCGTATTTATACACCGATAGAAACGGAATACCCGACGATTCCTTTTCAGAAATGTAAAGTGTATGGGATTACGCTTATTTGCTTTATTGTCTTAAATGTGATTCTGGGTATGTGTTCGCAGCCAATTGTTGACCTTATCCGGAGTGGATTAAATATGTTCGCATAGAAAGGAAGGTAAATTTGATGAATCAATCTATAATGTTATTAATTCCAATTTTTCTTCCAATTCTTGCAGGTATTGGTTTACTACTGATACCAGAAATAAAGAAACGGGAAAAATTGTTAGCAATAGTAGCTTTTTTTCTATTCGCAACAGGTGCTTTTGTAGTAAATGCAGTTTTAAATTGTAATTCTGAGGTAACCTTATTTCATCTGACAAAGACGATGCCAATTTATTTTAAAATAGATGCAATTGGAAAACTGTTTGTCAGTATTGTAAGTATTATATGGATACTGGTTGGAATCTATTCCTTTGTCTATATGAAACATGAAAAGGAAGAAAAGCGCTACTTTGGATTTTATTTAATTACCTTTGGTATCCTGGTTGGTTTAGATTTTTCCAGCAATTTAGTGACCATGTATTTTTTTTATGAGTGCATGACTATTTTATCTGTGCCATTGGTTATTCATAATAAGTCCAGAGAAGCTGTGATGGCGGGATTAAAATATTTATTTTATTCTTTTTGTGGTGCTTATATGGCATTATTCGGACTCTTTTTCTTATCCAAATATACGACTACCTGGAGCTTTGTACCAGGTGGTGTGCTAGATATGGCAGCGGTACAGGGACATGAAAATCTGATTTTGGTTGTTGCCTTTTTTATGATTATGGGCTTTGGTGTGAAGGCAGGTATGTTTCCACTACATGCCTGGCTGCCTGCTGCACATCCGGTTGCTCCGGCACCAGCTTCTGCGGCGTTATCCAGTATCATAGTAAAAAGTGGTGTTTTAGCGATAATTAGGGTCGTTTATTTTATGATAGGTGCAGATTTTCTAAAGGGAAGCTGGGTGCAGTATGTATGGATGTCTCTCGCATTACTTACGGTATTTATAGGTTCTATGCTGGCCTATAAGGAATCCGTCTTGAAAAAACGCCTGGCATATTCGACAGTCAGTCAGGTTTCCTATATATTATTTGGACTTGCACTTATGAATCCAATAGCAATGACAGGTGCATTGTTACATGTTGTATTCCATGCATTTATAAAGTCTACGTTATTCTTGGTTGCAGGTGCCATTATTTATCAAACAGGCAGGACAAAGGTGGAGCAGTTAAGTGGTATCGGAAAAGAAATGCCTGTAACGATATGGTGTTTTACAATAGTGTCACTTGGTCTGATTGGTATCCCGCCGTTGAGTGGTTTTATCAGTAAATGGTATCTGGCAATTGGTTCTTTACAATCTGAAATAATGGTTTATGCATGGCTTGGTCCGGTTATTCTGCTAGTGAGTGCATTGTTGACTGCCGGTTATCTATTGCCTATAACAATCAAAGGATTTTTACCGGGAAATGAGTTTGATTATACACAGGTAAAGAAATTAGAACCTTCTAAGCTTATGGTGATACCGATTATGATATTAACAATACTTACTGCGCTTTTGGGTATTATGCCAAATGGACTAATTCAGTATATTACACAGACAATAGCACCGTTACTGTAGGGAGGAGGGACCGATATGAATGCAAGTTTGATGTTAGCCGTGGTTTTGATTCCTTTTATTGGAGGTATATTAATTCCTCTGCTTCCATTTAAAAATCGTAATCAAATGGCAGTATTTTTAGAAACTGTTGTTCTAGTGAATTCACTTCTTGTATGGGGTATGTTATTAAACAGACCAACGGAAACTTTTACGATTATTCAATTTGCCGGAAATTTAACGCTTACTTTTAAATTAGATGGTATGGCATGTATATTTGGCGGACTGGTAGCGACATTGTGGCCATTGGCTACCTTATATTCTTTTGAATATATGAAACATGAAGATCATGAACGGACCTTTTTCATGTTTTATACGGCAACCTATGGAGTCACACTTGGAATTGCAATGTCTGGAAATATTCTTACCATGTATTTTTTCTATGAGTTATTAACACTGGTAACTGTACCACTTGTTATGCATACCCTTACAAGGGAAGCAGTTCTCGCAAGCCGGAAGTATTTGTATTATTCTTTAGGTGGTGCTGCTTTTGCTTTTATTGGTGTAATTTTTATTATTATATATGGGGATTCAATGGATTTCATATTAGGCGGCATTCTCAATATGAATAAAATTGGAAGCAGAACAGATATTCTGCTATTTGTATATGTACTGACCTTTATGGGCTTTGGTGTAAAAGCAGCGATTTGTCCCTTTAATTCCTGGCTGCCGGAAGCGGGTGTCGCTCCAACTCCAGTTACTGCATTGCTTCATGCAGTTGCGGTTGTAAAGTCAGGAGCGTTTGCAATTTTAAGAATCACCTATTTCAGTTTTGGTGTTACTTTTTTAAGAGGTACGTGGGCGCAGAATGTCGTTATGTGTTTTGTTATTTTCACAATCGTTTATGGCTGCAGTATGGCAGTTAAGGAAACACATTTAAAAAGGCGTTTAGCATTTTCGACAATTAGTAATTTATCCTATATTTTATTTGGAGCAACCATTATGACCCCACTTGGTTTAATTGGTGCTCTGAGTCATCTGATTTTTCATGCAGTCATGAAAATTTGTTCCTTTTTCTGTGCAGGTGCAGTGATTTATAAGACGAACAGGCATTATGTACATGAATTAGATGGTTTTGGCAGAAATATGCCGATTGTATTTGGGATATTTACCGTATCTGCATTTGCATTAATGGGTGTTCCGGGATTATGTGGATTTATCAGTAAATATAATCTGGCATATGCAGCCGTACAGAGTGAGAATCCATTGGCATATGTAGGGATTGGTGCATTATTGATATCTGCATTGTTAACTGCTATCTATATGCTCAGTATTGTAATAAGAGCTTTTTTTCCGGCAAAGGAATTTGATTATGAAACAATTACAGATGTACACGATCCAAACTGGCTCATGATTGTTCCATTGGCATGTTTTGTCGCAGCGATGTTCTATTTTGGTCTGCATTCGGCACCGATTGTTTCATTTTTCACAAATGTGGCGAACGGCTTACTATAGGAGGGAGGTATTCATATGAATGGAAGTACGATATTGTTTGGTTTGGTTTTTTATCCTATCATAGGAGCCTTGGTGTCCTATCTTATTGGTAGATATCATAAAAAAGCGAGAGATTATTTTGCTGATTTTATTACAGTTTCAGAATTAATATGCTTTCTGGTATTATTCTATCAGGTCGCAAAAGGTACGGTAATAGCGGATTTCAACTGGGAAAATTTTTGTGGAAGAGGAATTCATTTTTCGCTGGATGGATTTCGTGTCCTTTATGGCTCCATTGCAGCGTTTATGTGGGCAATGACCACTATTTTTTCAAAAGAGTACTTTACGCATTATCGGAACCGCAATCGGTATTACCTTTTTAACCTGTTGACATTAGGAGCTACGGTGGGGGTATTCCTTTCTGCGGATTTATATACCACCTTTATTTTCTTTGAAATGATGTCCTTTACTTCCTATGTATGGGTTGCACAGGATGAGCGAAAGGAATCTCTGCGTGCTGCGGAAACCTATCTGGCAGTTGCCGTTATCGGTGGATTGGTAATGCTTATGGGTATTTTCCTGCTCTATGATGCCATTGGTACGCTGGAAATGTCGAAGTTGTTAACGGCCTGTGCAGCCTATGAAAATAAAGCACGTCTTTATGTGGCAGGAATATGTATGCTATTCGGGTTTGGTGCAAAAGCAGGTGCGTTCCCATTACATATCTGGCTGCCAAAAGCACATCCGGTTGCGCCTGCACCAGCGAGTGCATTACTTTCCGGTATTCTAACGAAATCAGGTGTATTTGGAATCTTAGTTATAAGCTGCAATATTTTCTTATATGATAAGACTTGGGGATACCTCATTCTTGCACTTGGGGTATGTACCATGTTTGGAGGTGCCCTTCTGGCAGTATTTTCCATTGACTTAAAACGTACCTTAGCCTGTTCTTCCATGTCGCAGATAGGATTTATTCTGATAGGAATCGGTATGCAGTGTCTGTTAGGTGCAGAAAATGCATTGGCTGTCAGAGGTTCACTTTTACATATGGTTAACCATTCATTAATAAAGTTAGTATTATTTATGATAGCTGGTGTTGTTTACATGAATCTTCATAAGTTAGACTTGAATAGTATTCGAGGATTTGGACGCAGGAAACCACTGTTGAATTTTGCTTTTTTAATGGGTGCCCTGGGTATCGGCGGGATTCCTCTTTGGAATGGTTATGTGAGTAAGACACTAATCCATGAAAGTATTGTGGAATATATATTGGAGTTAAATGGAGCACATATGGTAAATATGATTCCGCTTTTAAAGGCAGCAGAATGGATTTTCCTGATTAGTGGCGGACTTACCATTGCTTATATGATGAAGCTCTATATTGCAATATTTATAGAAAAAAATAATTCAAAGGAAGAACAACAACGATTTGAGGGCATGAACCAGAAATATATGAATAGTCAGAGTGCCTTTGCCATTGCTTTTAGTGCGATACTATTACCTGTTATGGGATTCTTTTCAAAATTTACAATGAACAGGCTTGCAGATTTGGGACAGGGATTTATGCAGTTGGAGGAATCCGGGAAAGCGGTAAATTATTTCAGTCTGGCAAATTTAAAGGGGGGAATGATTTCCATTCTGATTGGTGTGATGGTATATGTATTCATCATACGGATATGCCTGATAAAGAAAAATGAAGAAGGACAACTTATTTATATCAATGCATGGCCGAAATGGCTTGATTTGGAAGAACTAATCTATCGACCGGTATTATTAAAAATAGTGCCATTTATCGCCGGTGTTTTCAGTAGAATCTGTGACAGTCTTGTTGACTGGCTGGTTATTTTTCTCAGAAAGACCATTTACAGGGACCGCAAGATACCATGTGAATTGCCGGAAGGAAATATCTTTACACATATAACAGGAACAATTTTGAACTTTATATACAGTCTGTTTCATAAGGGAGAGAAGAAAACTGGAAATAATTCCTACGTGCATATTGCTGCAGTAAAAAGAGAAGAAATACAGGAAAATGCAATGATTATTCAAAGAAGCATGTCTTTTGGTCTGATTATGTTCTGCTTTGGATTGTGTCTGACATTAATCTATTTACTGTATCTGAAATAAACAATGGTTGATTTTACACTGCAAATTGGGTATACTATTCATCAACGTTCAAAATTGGACAAAGGTGGTGTAAAGGTAAAATGGGATTAAGTATTTGGGAATTATTGATTATAGCGATTGGGTTATCTATGGATGCATTTGCAGTATCGATATGCAAGGGATTATCCATGAAAAAGATGAACTGGAAAAACGGTATCATAGCAGGTCTGTACTTTGGAGTCTTTCAGGCAGCAATGCCCCTTATTGGATATATACTGGGTATGCAATTTCAAAGCTTTATACAGGGTGTTGATCATTGGATTGCATTTATTCTTTTAGCATTAATCGGACTTAATATGGTAAAAGAGTCACGCTCGAAAGAGGAAGAAAAAGAGAATGATTCTTTTGATGTAAAGACAATGCTTATTTTGGCAGTTGCAACCAGCATTGATGCATTGATGGTTGGCATTACCTTTGCTTTTTTAAGTGTAAATATCGTTCCCGCAGTATCTTTTATAGGTGTTATTACTTTTACATTATCTGTTATTGGTATTAAAATAGGAAATGTATTTGGAGCAAAGTATAAATCAAAAGCAGAGCTTGCAGGAGGCATTATTCTTATTTTAATGGGTACCAAGATTTTAATACAACATCTTTTTTTATAAAGATGTAGATAAGAGTTAGTCTGAGAGAAAGGCATGGTTATTAAGATGGATAAAAAAGTATTGGTATTAGACATAGATGGAACACTTACTAATTCACAGAAAGAAATTACGGAAAGAACCAGAGAAGCCATTATTCAGACACAGGAAAGAGGACATATTGTTATTCTGGCTTCTGGCAGACCTACACCGGGAATGAAACGGTATGCCGAAGAATTGGAGCTTGAAAAATATGGTGGATACTTACTTTCCTTCAATGGCGCGAAAATTATAAATTATAAAACAAAAGAAATTGTATTCCAGCAAACCTTACCGAAGGAAATGATTCCTAAGATTTATCAATATGCAGAAATGCATGATTGTGGAATTGTGACCTATACGGAGGATTGTATCATTTCCGGAAGGCGAATTGATAAATATTTGGAATTAGAGTCACATATTAATCAAATGCCAATGAAGGAAGTAATGAATTTTCCAGAATATCAAAAACAGGATTTGAATAAATGCTTATTGACAGCAGAGCCGGGGTTAGCTGAGAAATATGAAAAAGAGCTGCAGACTATATGTGGAGAAGCATTGAGTATTTATCGTTCGGAACCATTTTTTATTGAAGTAATGCCACGTGATATTGATAAGGCGACTTCTTTGGACAAAATGCTGAAGAGTGTGGGACTAACCAGAGAGAATGCCATTTGTTGTGGAGATGGATTTAACGATATGACAATGATTCAGTATGCGGGAGTTGGCGTTGCAATGGAAAACGCTCAGCCGGTCGTAAAGGAAGCAGCAAATTATATTACAAAATCAAATGATGCGGATGGTATCGCACATGTGGTAGACAAATTTATATTATAGCGGATATTTTTTATCAAAAAGGCTCTAATTACAGAGAATAAGATTGAAAAATGGGAAAAAAAATATATAATAAAAGTAAAGAATCGTCGAGAGGAACAAGACAAGACTTGTTTCTCTTTTTTGTACATGCTTATATTGAAATTAGATTCTGAAACCTACTTAATGTTAAGAAAGGGAAGGGTATTAGAATGAAAAAGAAATATTTAAGTTTAAAATGGAGTATCATTATTTCTATTTTACCGGTAGTTTTATTAATTACGATAGTTGTGCTAATGATGATATATACGTCTTCAAAGGAAACGTTAATTAATAAGCAGACCTCTTTGATTGAAAAGGAAAGTGATAACGGGGCTGCGACCATCGGACAATGGACAAATGAGATAACAGCAAAGGTGGATATGGCAGCAGATCTGTTGCAGGAAAATCGATTAAAAACAGAGGAAGACTGGAAATCCTATATGGTAGCACATAAGGATTTAATCGATGGATGTGAAGATGGATTGTATGTTGTATATAAGGATGGTACATGGGTAGCTTCAGATGGAACAGAAGACAAAGTACCGGAATATGTGAAAGAAGATTGGTATAATTTCTGTATTTCAAATGAAAAGGCGGCTTTTGATGCATGCAGTTATTTTGAAGATGATACAAGTTCTGGTTATTCTGTTACAGTGGGACGACAGATAGTAGATGCAGCAGGTCAGCCAAACGGAATTATTGCAATTGATGCATATTTAGATGGTATTAATACGCAGGTGGCCGAGAGTAAGGATTCCATAGAAGGCGATATTCTGGTCATTGATAAAAAGAGTGGAATGGTTATTGCCGGAACAGAAGATGGATTAAGTGGAGAAACGGTTACCAGCTCACAGCATGCATTATTGCAAACCATACAAGCAGATGTTATGTCAGGTAATCTACAAAAAACATATGTGATAAATGGGAATACAGAGTATATGGCATCCAGTAATATTTCGGGAACTGACTGGATTTATCTGGTGTATGTTGACCAGTCAATTGCATTACAGGCATTAACAAATATAAAATCAATTGCTGTAATAGGAATTTCTATATTAGTTGTATTAATTACTATTTCCTGTATTTTTAATATTGGAAAGCAGATGAATAAGTTAAAAATAGTAGAAAAACGAATTGATGTAATTACAGGGGGGGATTTTTCCATTGCCTTAGAGGATAAAGAACCAAAGATACAAAATGAAGTTGTTACCATTAACAGCAACCTTAAGAATTTTATAAATAAGATGAAATTTACAATTAAAACGATTATTACGGCATCAGATAATCTGTCCAGGCATTCTGAATTATTTTCCAATATGGCGGAGGAATTAAATGAAGATGCTATATCCGAAAGCATTGCTCTTGAGGATTTGACAACGACGATTGGAGATATGACTGGAGCTGTACAAAATCTTGCAGAGAATGCAAGTGACCTTGCAGGTATAGTACAAACCACACAAAATTCCGGTATTCATGCAGGTGAAAAGATGCAGGAGGTTGTGGAAGCATCTGAAAAAGGAAATATAGATATTCAAAAAGTAAATGAGAAAATGGAAAATGTGGAAGAATCCATGAGGAATCTGGAGCTGTTGGTAACAGAGGTAAGCAATGCTGCAGAAAAAATCAACTCTATTACTAATGTCATAAAATCCATCGCTGAGGAAACAAATTTATTATCTTTAAATGCATCCATCGAAGCTGCCAGGGCGGGCGAACAAGGAAGAGGATTTGCAGTTGTTGCAGATCAAATCAAAAGTCTTGCAAGTACTTCGGGAGAAAATGCAAAAGCAATCGAAGAACTGATTATCAATATTTCCGGATTAATTGAGAAGACAACGGATTCTACAAAAAGCAGTGCAGTTGGTTTAGTGGAAAGTACTCAATTATTAGAGAAAACAACCATATCTTTTCAGAATATAACAGAAACCGTTTATGATACAAAAAGAGTATTGAATAACCTGATAGAAGATATTGAAAAGGTAGACCATATTGCGACCGATATCGCTGCAATTTCAGAAGAACAGGCAGCCAGCAGCGAAGAAATTCTTGCAACGACACAATCGGTAAGTGAGCATGTAATCAGAACCAAGGACAGCAGTCAGAAAATCAAAGAAGGAACAAATGTATTACATATGGCAGCAGAGGATTTGGAAAACGAAATGAAGTTCTTTAAATTATAATAGATTTAAATGATTATATACAAAGCCAAGCCAGAACGTTTCTACTTAGGAGTCGCTCTTGCTCGGTTTCAGGCGTAGTGGTACATAATGCAGCAAAAAACACTGCATAAGTACCAACGCCTTCAAACGCTCCTTCGTAGAAACGTTCCGGCTTGGCTTTGTATATAATCAGATAGATTTAAAATAAAAAAGGAATACATCTTTCAAAAAACGGAAGATGTATTCCTTTTTTGTATGGTGTGTCCAGCGAAGCTGGATCACATTTTTACAACGAGATATCGATAGAACCACCAATGTCGGGATTAACGGATTGCTCCATCATTTTAGTAAGATCCGCGCCCATTGTAGCGGAAGAATCGATAGCTTTACTCAGAATGGCGGTACCAATATCATTTTGTAGCTGTGTCTGTGCCATTGCAGTAGATAAAGCGGCAATATCCATATAATCATCTCCATTCTACTTTTTAATCAATGAATTATCGTTGTATAGAATATATCGGATAAAGCTTCTGATTCCATTAATTAAGGACGTAAATCAATATATATTTATTGAATAACGATAAAAAAATATTGATTTACAATTATTTGTGTGTTATTATATCGTTATGCAGTCGATGCAAACTGGTGTAAATTAATGCATGCATAACGAACAAAATAAGGGAATGAAAGAAAAAGGGTCGGAGGAATTAAAATTGAAAGATAAAATAATTGTAGTTACAAAGGTATTATTAGATGTCATGTTTTATGCAGGTATTATGGTATGTATCTCTTTACCAATAAGTATAAAATTCTACGGTAAGTTTAATTCTTATTTTAAGAATAATTATGTTCCATTATGCTTTATATTTTTCTTTTCCGGTATATTTGCAGTTGCGATAATACAGGAATTACGTAAAATGTTTCGTTCCGTTATTCGAGATGATTGCTTTATAAGAGAAAATGTAATAAGTCTGAATCGCATGGGAAATTATAGTTTTGCAATTGCATTTGTTACTGTTTTCCGAGTATTTCTATATATTACTCCCGCAGTATTTGTCATAATCCTGGTATTTATAATTGCAGCTCTTTTTAGTAAGGTTTTATCACATGTATTTGATAAGGCAGTTACTTATAAATTGGAAAATGACCTGACAATTTAGCCCTGAATAGTAGGCAGATATGGATTTGCAAAGATTACGGAATATAGGATAGAAAGGAAAGGTTATTAAAATGGCAATTATGATTAATTTAGATGTTGTTATGGCACAGCGAAAAATAGGTTTGACAGAGCTTGCAGCAAAAGTAGATATTACAATGGCGAATCTATCAGTTTTAAAAAATAATAAAGCAAAGGCAATACGGTTATCTACATTGGAGGCAATATGTAAAGCATTACAATGCCAGCCAGGAGATATCATAGAATATATAGAAGACTAAATAAAGTTTCATAATTAGAAAGAAAGGCAAGGTTATTCCTATGGAGAATGAGAGTGTACTACAAAAACAAATCATAAAAAACGAGAATACAGATAATCAAAATATAGAAGTTCAAAGGACAGAACAGCGGCCAACCATTATAAAAGAGGACACAAAAGAAACTAAATGTATGAAGAATCAATATCCTTTTTTTGTTGTGAGTGCAATTGTGTATGCGATTTTTTATACCTTCTGTCTATATAAGAATGCATCTGGAATCACAGCACCTTTCTTTATAGCAGGAACATTTCTATATCTGTTTTTCGGTATGAAGAAGATGGAAATAAGCATGAAGAAGACCAGCATTTTTTATATGGTAGCACTAATGTTATTAGGGTTTTCACTGATGTTGACAGATGATACCAGAATCATAGTCATGAATTATATAGGAATTTTATTATTATTGTTACTATTCGTATTTCATCAGTTTTATCAGGATAAAGACTGGGGATTTGGAAAATATAGTGCAGTAACAGGTGACTTTTTAATTGAAATTCTTGCTGCATTAGGGGCACCATTCAGTTACGCGAAATATTATGCAGAAAAAAATAAAAAAGAAAAAGAAAATACGATATTTCGTAAAAATATTACATATATTTTGATAGGTATCGGTATTTGTATACCATTATTTATTGTAGTACTGGCATTGCTCATCAGTGCAGATCGCATTTTTGGAGATTATTTCATTAAGCTGGTGAGAGGAATTGTAATTCCGGAAAATTTATTTGGAACAATTTTTTTATCTATTTTTATATTTTTTCTTGCCTTTTGTTCTTTTGCAGCGATTGCAAAACGTACTATAAAAGAAGAAGTCGTAAATAAGAGAACACAGGAGCCACTCATTGCAATTACCTTTACAAGCATTATGACTGTCCTATATCTATTATTTTGTGCGATTCAAATTGCAGGACTCTTTTTAGGTGAATTATCCCTGCCGGAGGGATATACCTATGCGGCTTATGCAAGAGAAGGATTTTTTCAGCTTCTGGCAGTGTGCATCATTAATTTGGCATTGGTTTTAGCATGTCTGGCGTATTTCAAAGAACATATAATTTTAAGGATATTGTTAACATTAATATCCTTGTGTACATATATAATGGTTGCTTCCAGTACCTATCGAATGCTACTATATATAAAAGTATATCAATTGACATTTTTAAGAATTTTTGTACTTTGGTCACTGCTTGTAATTGCAGTATTAATGGGAGGTATTATTATCTCTATTTATAGAAAATCCTTTCCTGTTTTTCGCTATGCAGTGGTTATTATAACTGTATTTTATATTGGATTTGCATATAGCCACCCGGATTATTTTATTGCGAGAGAAAATATAAGAGCGATGTATACAGAAGATAATTACAAGGATATGTATTATTTAACCTCATTGTCTGCTGATGCAGCGCCAATTATGGTAGAATATGCGAATAATAAGAACCTGGTAAAATCAGAGGAACAAATGACAAGTTTGAATTACTTTTTTGAAAAAATACAGAAAAAAACCGATAAAATAAGCATTCGCTCCTTTAATGTTTCAAGATTTATTGCAAAGAATGGTGTGAATCAAAGTCTTAAGTAATAGAGGCATTTATTTGTAAAAGAATATATTGAAAATAAAGATAAAAAGATACCATATAGCAGGAGTCCTAAGTGGAAATAACAAAAGAAGATAAACAACAGTTTAAACAGGCATGTGATAAGATAATAGCCAAAGAACGGGAAAGATTCGGAATAGGCACTCTGAGTGAAAAAACAGTACATGCAGTTCTCAAAAATTATCTTGTGCCAAAGGCAGAATATCATGAACAAAAATGTGAAGGCTATGTTGCAGACATCCTTTATGAGGGTGAGATTATGGAAATCCAGACCGCGGGATTTGATAAATTAAGAAGAAAGTTAGATGCATTTCTTCCCAATTATGAGGTTACGATTGTCTATCCGATACCGGCTACCAAGTGGCTATACTGGATAGATGAAGAAACGGGGGAACTGTCACCAAAGCGGAAATCAAATCGGAAGGGAAGCTGTTATCAGGTATTTCCAGAGCTTTACAAGATTAAGATGTATTTAAAGAATCCGCATTTGCATTTACGTTTACTGCTGATGGATATGGAAGAATACCGGTTATTAAATGGCTGGAATGAAAGTAAGAAAAAAGGCGCCTCGCGTTTTGATCGGATACCGATTGCACTGCAAGATGATATTCTGATAAATTCCCCAGCGGAATACAGCCTGTTTTTACCAGAGGAATTACCGGAAGAATTTACCTCTGCGGATTACAAAAAAGTGACAAAGCTGACCTTAGGTAAAGCACAGACCGCCTTGAATATATTAACCTATCTGGAAATCGTGGAACGTATTGGAAAAAGTGGTCACAGTATTCTCTACACGAAGAAAAGACTTCCTCAAAAAAGAAAAAGAGTATATACTATAACTAAGGCTTTACAAAAATGATACTGCGAAGGAGAGGATACATATGAAACTACTAGAGGAAAGAATACTTGCAGAAGGTATTGCAGAAAATCAGGATGTATTACGTGTAGATGGATTTCTGAATCATCAGGTAGATCCGATATTAATGGAAGCAGTTGCAAAAGATTTTGCAGAACACTTTAAAAACGAGGGAATTACAAAAGTTATTACAATTGAAAGTTCCGGTATTGCTCCAGCGCTACTTACAGCGAAAGAATTAGGGGTAGAATTGATTATTATGAAGAAACAACCATCAAAGGTTTTGTATAAAGATTTATTTCAGACCGTAGTAGCATCTTTTACAAAAGATACCTCCTATGAATTAACCATGTCAAAGAAATTTTTAGATGAAAATGACCATGTACTGATTATTGATGATTTCCTTGCATATGGCGAAGCAGCAGCAGGTGCGATTCGTTTGGTTCGTATGGCACATGCAACGATTGCAGGAGTTGGTATTCTGATTGAGAAAACATTTCAGGATGGTCGTGCAAAAGTAAAAGAGAATGGTGTTAATGTTTATTCTCAGGTCAAGATTAAGAAACTGGCAGAAGGTGTTATTGAATTAGAACAATAAAAACAGTAAAAAAATGCTGCAAACCTACATAAACGTTATGTTTTTGTGAGCTTGCAGCGTTTTTTCTGATAGGTGTAGAAATAAGTATTAAGAGATGATTCGTCAAGGACAAGGAGCAAATATATGAAATTAATATCATGGAATGTCAATGGAATAAGGGCCTGTGTACAAAAAGGATTTGAAGAATTTTTTAAGGAAATTAATGCAGATGTATTTTGTATACAAGAAAGTAAAATGCAGGAGGGCCAGTTAGAGCTATCTCTGGAGGGATATCATCAGTATTGGAATTATGCACAAAAAAAAGGCTATTCCGGAACAGCTATTTTTACAAAGGAAGAAGCGCTTCAGGTTACAAACGGGATAGGAATCGAGGAGCATGATACAGAAGGACGCGTGATAACCTTAGAATTTGAGAAATTTTATATGGTAACCGTTTATACACCAAATTCAAAAAGAGAATTGGAACGATTGGATTATCGTATGGTATGGGAAGATGCCTTTAAGACATATTTAAAAAAACTGGAGGAACAAAAACCAGTCATTGTTTGTGGCGATATGAATGTTGCACATCAGGAAATCGATTTGAAGAATCCAAAGACAAATCATAGGAATGCAGGCTTTACCGATGAAGAAAGAGCAAAGTTTACCGCTTTAGTAGAGGCAGGATTTATCGATACTTTTCGTTATTTTTATCCGGATAAGGCAGACTGCTACTCCTGGTGGTCCTATATGTTCCATGCTAGAGAGAAGAATGCAGGGTGGAGAATTGATTATTTTCTGACTTCAGAAAGCTTGAAAGATAAATTAACAGATGCAAAAATTCATACGGAAATAATGGGTTCTGATCATTGTCCGGTAGAACTGGAGATTGATTTATAAGAGTTTTTTTGATTCAAAGAAAGCGAAGGATATGGACATGAGAAAAGTATTATTGGTAATTGATATGCAGAATGATTTTATTGATGGAACACTTGGAACGAAGGAAGCAGTTGCAATCGTTCCCAAGGTAGCAGCGAAAGCAGAAAAGGCAAAAAAAGAAGGAACTACGATTTTATTTACAAAAGATACGCATGAGGAAAACTATCTACAGACAAGCGAAGGAAAGAAACTTCCTGTCGAGCATTGCATAAAACCACAAAAAGGCTGGGAGATATGTGGACAACTTCTTCCATATGTAACAGAGGTTGTGGAAAAGAAAACCTTTGGAAGCATTGATTTACCAGAGAAAATAAAAGATTTTGACAGT
The DNA here is from genome assembly GCA_028692055.1 of Lachnospiraceae bacterium. Classification (GTDB taxonomy): domain Bacteria; phylum Bacillota; class Clostridia; order Lachnospirales; family Lachnospiraceae; genus SZUA-378. The sequence continues at coordinate 33,683 of JAQUYA010000017.1, forward strand.
ATTGAACTGGTTGGCTTATGTACGGATATTTGTGTCATTTCGAATGCTCTATTATTAAAGGCACATTTTCCGGAAAAGGAAATCAGTGTAGATGCCAGCTGCTGTGCCGGCGTAACACCAGTTTCCCATCAAAATGCATTGGATGCCATGAAAATGTGCCAGATTACAATTCTATAAATGGCTGAAACAAGAAATGGTTTTCCACATTTACCAGACCTTTGTGGTCCATTGGCTGCAGTCCCATACATCGGTAGCCAGACCTTCATAAAACTCCGGTTCGTGGCATACCATAAGGACGCTGCCTTTGTATTCTTTTAATGCTCTCTTTAGTTCTTCTTTCGCATCTACGTCTAAGTGGTTGGTAGGCTCATCTAATAATAATATGTTAGTTTCACGGTTCAATAATTTGCAAAGACGAACCTTTGCCTGCTCACCGCCGCTTAATACGCGCACAAGGCTTTCAATGTGTTTTGTTGTTAAACCACATTTTGCAAGTGCAGAACGTACTTCGTATTGAGAATAAGAAGGAAATTCCGTCCAGATTTCTTCAATACAGGTAGTCTTTACTGACTGGTCCATTTCCTGCTCAAAATACCCAATACTCAGATAATCACCAAGCTCCACGGAACCAGAGATGGGTTTGATTAAACCAAGGATACTTTTTAGGAGTGTTGTTTTACCAATTCCATTTGCGCCGATTAGGGCAATCTTCTGTCCACGTTCCATTTCCAGATTCAAGGGAGAGGAAAGCGGCTCATCATAGCCAATGACCAAATCCGAAGTCTGGAAAATATATCTTCCAGGTGTTCTCGCTGCCTTAAACTGGAATTCCGGCTTTGGTTTTTCGGAAGCCAGTTCAATAACATCCATTTTATCCAGCTTCTTTTGACGGGACATTGCCATATTTCTGGTTGCTACACGTGCCTTATTACGTGCTACGAAGTCTTTTAAGTCAGAAATTTCCTTTTGCTGTTTATTAAAAGCAGCCTCCAATTGAGATTTTTTCATTGCATAAACTTCTTCAAATTTATCATAATCACCAACATAACGATTCAACTCCTGATTATCCATGTGGTAAATCAGATTTACGACGCTATTCAAAAAAGGAATATCGTGAGAGATAAGAATAAATGCATTTTCATATTCATTCAGATATCTCTTTAACCATTCGATATGCTCTACATCCAAATAGTTCGTAGGCTCGTCCAACAAAAGAATATCCGGTTTTTCCAATAATAATTTTCCGAGTAAAACTTTCGTACGCTGTCCGCCACTCAGGTCGGTAACATCTTTATCTAAGCCAATATCCAGCAAACCCAAAGCGCGTCCGATTTCTTCCACTTTTGAATCAATCATATAGAAATCATGCATCGTCAGTAAATCCTGAATCGTACCCAGTTCCTCCATAAGAGAATCCATTTCCATCTCATCTGCATCCCCCAGTTTATCGCATATTTCATTCATGCGGGTTTCCATTTCGTATAAAAAGTCAAAAGCAGAAGACAATACATCACGAATTGACATACCTTTTTCCAAAGCAGTATGCTGATCCAGATAACCAACGCGTACATTTTTTGACCATTCCACATTTCCTTCATCGGGCATTAGCTTTCCGGTAATAATGTTCATAAAGGTAGATTTACCCTCACCATTTGCACCGATTAAACCAATATGCTCACCTTTTAACAGGCGAAAAGAAACGTTCTTAAAAATAGCTCTATCTCCAAAACCATGGGAAAGATTTTCAACATTTAAAATACTCATAATAACCTAAGCCTTTCTCAAAAAAATAATAGTGAAACATGGAAAGTATATCAAATTTTAAGAGTATCGTCTATCAGAAACATGGAAAATGACTTGAAATATGGGATAAAATACAATTATAAAAAAACACATTACAAAAAGGTTACAGAAATTTTAGACTTTTAGACTTGTAATGAAAGTTTGATTGTATTAGAATACATAGCATGCTATATATTTTCGGGCATAAGATTCTATGTATTTTTAGATATAATATTCTTGGAATTCAGAGAGAATGGAGATGAGATAAAATGGAATTACAGACGAGTAAAGAAAATGAAATAGCCAAGTTATTGCGGACATTACATATTTCCATGCATAGAAATTTTAATAATAGCTTAGAGGAGATGAATTTAACGATTGCACAAAGCGAAATTCTTTTTTTTCTATTTCGCTGCAGTGAACAGCAGGAAATAAATCAAAAAGATATTGAACGAATCACGCATCTTACCAATCCCACGGTGTCCGGACTTTTGCAAAGGCTGGAGGATAAAGAGTTGATTATCAGAAAGGTCAGCAAGAAAGATGGCCGGTACCGCACTATAGAAGTGACAGAAAAAGCCTTGGAAATAAAGCAGAAGATGGAAAAGAGAGGTGCCGAGGCAAATGAAAAATTACTGGAGGGTATTTCGGAAGAAGAACAGAAAGAATTGAAAAGAATGATAACGATTATGATATCCAATGTATGTGTGGATAAGGAAAAACTGGAACAATTTGCCCCAGGGCATGGAATATTTCGGGAACATTGCAGAATGCAGGATACGAACGAAGTTGATGGATAAAAGAAAGGAATGACTAAAAATGATTAAAAAATTAATGGGCTGTTTAGGGGAATACAAGAAATACGCCATATTAACTCCTGTCATTATGATAGGAGAAGTAATTATGGAAGTTCTAATACCCTTTGTAATGGCAGCAATTATTGACACAGGTATTCAGGGAAGCGGAGGAACTGCCTACACCGTTAAAATGGGATTACTTATGATTTTAATGGCATTATTATCCTTATGCTTTGGTGCGTTAGGAGGTAAGTTTGCAGCAAAAGCAGGTATGGGATTTGCAAAGAATATCAGAAAGCGCCTGTTTGACAAGGTACAGGATTTTTCTTTTTATAATGTAGATAAATTTTCTACCGCATCACTCGTAACAAGATTGACCACCGATGTAACCAATACACAGAATGCATTTATGATGATTATTCGAATGGGTGTAAGAGCACCCTTCATGTTAGTTGGCGCGATTATTATGGCACTGACCATCAGTCCCGATTTGTCGGTTGTATTCTTAGTAGCTGTCCCAATTCTGGGGATTGCACTTGTACTGATTGTGACGCAGGCATATCCACGATTTCGGGAAATGTTACGCAGATACGATGCAATGAATGCATCGGTACAGGAAGATTTAACAAATATTCGAGTGGTAAAAGCATTTGTACGTGAAGATTATGAAAATAAGAAATTTCAGGAGGCGGCAGACAGTGTTCGCAAAGCACAGATTGCAGCCGAAAAAATTGTATTATTAAATATGCCAATTATGCAGTTGACCATGTATGGATGTATTGTGGCTATCTTATGGTTTGGTGGAAATATGGTAATTGGTAATACGCTTGCGATTGGACAATTAAGCAGTTTCATCAGTTACATTACACAGATTCTGATGTCACTTATGATGCTCAGCATGATTTTTATTATGATTGTTATTTCCAGAGCATCCATATCACGTATTGTAGAAGTTTTAGACGAAGATATCGATATCAAAGATGATACAGCAGACACTTCTTTAAAGGTGGCATCAGGAGATATTGAATTTCAGAATGTTTCCTTTAGCTATGCGAAGAAGGACGATAACCTGACTCTGGAACATATTGACTTGAGGATTCATTCCGGAGAAACCATTGGTATCATCGGTGGTACTGGTTCTGCAAAGACCAGTTTAGTCCAATTGATACCAAGACTTTATGATGTGCAGCAGGGAACCGTGCTCGTTGGTGGGCATGATGTAAGAGATTATGAAATCGACCATTTAAGACAGGAAGTAGCCATGGTGCTGCAAAAGAATGTCCTATTTTCAGGAACCATAAAGGATAACCTGCGCTGGGGAAATAAAGATGCAACAGACGAAGAAATTATCGAAGCCTGCAAGGCAGCACAGGCACATGATTTTATCCTGTCCTTCCCAGATGGTTATGATACCGATTTGGGTCAGGGCGGCGTCAATGTATCCGGTGGACAAAAACAGAGAATCTGTATTGCCAGAGCATTACTTAAGAAACCAAAGATTATTATACTCGATGATTCCACAAGTGCTGTAGATACAGCAACAGATGCAAAGATTCGACAGGCCTTCAAAGAAAAATTAAGTGATACAACAACGATTATCATTGCACAGAGAATTTCCTCGGTGAAAGATGCAGACCGTACCATTGTAATTGATGATGGTAAAATCGTTGCATTTGATACCCATGATGCATTGATGAAATCGAATGAAATTTACAGAGAAGTATATGATTCCCAACAGAAAGGAGATGAGTAATATGCCAGGACCAGGTTCAAGACACAGCGGAAGACCCGTTACAAAACCAAAGAACGCAGGAGCAACCATCAAACGTATTTTCTCCTATATGTCAGGTTCCAAAGCATTACTATTCTTAGTTGCAATAGGTATATTAATCAGTTCTTCCGTACAAATTATAGGAACTGCATTTTTAAAAAGAATTATTGATGATTATCTGGAACCATTGATAAAGAATTATGATGCATCCGTTATGGCGGCTTTTGCATATGCGATTCTTACGATGCTGTTCATCTATCTGTGTGGTGCAGCCGCAACCTTTATGTATAGTCGATTGATGCTTCGTGTATCAACGAGTACCTTATATAAGATAAGAACCGATATGTATGCGAAGATGGAAGCACTTCCAATCAAATATTTTGATACCCATTCACATGGCGACCTTATGAGTCATTACACAAATGATGCCGATGCGATTCGTGAAATGCTGAGTAATAGTGTGGCGAACTTTTTCGCTTCTGCAATTACCGTGATTGGTGTATTTGCTATGATGGTGGTATACAGCTGGCAATTAACCATATTGGTTATCCTGATGCTCTTTGTCATGTTCAATGTGATTAAAGTAATCGGAGGTAAGAGTGGTGCATACTTTATGAAACAGCAGGTAGCACTGGGAAAAGTAAATGGCTATATTGAGGAAATGATAGAAGGACAGAAGGTAGTAAAGGTATTCTGCCACGAAGATGCTTCTAAACAGGAATTTTCAGAGTTAAATGGCAATTTGTGTGAGGCGGCAACCAATGCCAATACCTTTGCCAATATTTTAATGCCAATCATGGGAAACCTGTCCCATGTGTTATATGCGATTACAGCAATGGCAGGTGGGGTGCTCGCGATTTACAATATCATTACACTTGGTACGGTAGTTGCATTCCTGCAATATACCAGAAGTTTTTCACAGCCCATTACACAGATTTCCCAGCAGTTCAACTCCGTATTAACAGCACTTGCAGGTGCGGAAAGAATCTTCAATCTCATCGATGAAGAGCCGGAAGTAAATGACGGATATGTCACATTAGTGAATGCCAATATTGATGAAGACGGAAATATTACAGAGAGCAATACCAGAACCGGCACGTGGGCATGGAAACATCCACACAAAGCAGACGGTACCACAACGTATGTAAAAGTAGAAGGTAAAGTGGAATTTGATAATGTCGTATTTGGATATGAAGAAAATAAAACTGTATTAAACGGTATTTCCCTCTATGCGAAACCGGGACAAAAAATAGCCTTTGTTGGTTCAACCGGTGCCGGAAAGACTACTATTACAAACTTAATCAACCGTTTCTATGATGTACCTGACGGTAAGATTCGTTATGATGGCATTAACATTAACAAGATTAAAAAAGATGATTTGCGACGTTCTCTTTCAATGGTGCTACAGGATACCCATTTATTTACCGGAACTGTGATGGACAATATCCGTTATGGTAAATTAGATGCCACGGAACAAGAAGTAAAGGAAGCAGCAAAGCTGGCAAATGCAGATTCCTTTATCAGGCATTTGCCAGAGGGTTACCAGACGATGCTGACCTCTGATGGAGCTAATCTTTCACAGGGACAAAGACAGTTACTCGCTATCGCAAGAGCAGCCGTTGCGAATCCACCCGTATTGATTCTGGACGAAGCAACCTCCTCGATTGATACCAGAACAGAATCCTTGATTGAAAAAGGAATGGATTCCCTCATGAAAGGCAGAACCGTCTTCGTAATCGCCCACAGACTTTCTACAGTTCGCAACTCACATGCCATTATGGTATTAGAGAATGGTGAAATTATCGAACGGGGCAACCATGATGACCTCATTGCACAACATGGAAAATACTACCAGCTTTATACAGGTATGTTTGAACTTGCGTGATTCAGCTGAAACGAGTTCTACATTTATGAAGCAGCCACAAATATTCTCATGTACTAACCATAATAAAGGCACCTAAAAATTGTAAGATATTGAGTTATATTTTAATTATGTCAGAAACTATCTGTGGCTGTTTTGATAGAGATGCAGTGACTACACGCTTAGGTACTGGTACCGACCGCCCTTATCCTCTATTTATTATTTATTTTTTTCCTTATAAAATCATCTTCGTATATCCTTGTTACTCGTGTTAGCTTTTGTCACAATACTTTCCGCTTCAAAAAAGTCAATAATCGCAAAAATAATTTTAAAATGCATAAAATTTTTTTTACTAACTACCATGCAAGAGCAGCATGGTAGTTTTTTTGACTTTTTAGAAGTTTCAAGTAGAAAACTGTGCCAAGCAAACCCAATTCACAAGAACATACGAAGCTAATATTTAAAAGCTTTAAAGCCAGAAAGGAATTGAAAATTATGAATAATCAATTCGATGTAAACATTGCAATTAATAAAACTGCTCTTGAAATTTTACGGAATTATTTAAAGAATAATCAAATTGCAGAATTAGGAAATATGACTCAAGACATGATAATTTTTTCAATAGAAGACGCACTAAACAGAAAGGTAGGTTGTTAATATGACAAATACAGAAATAATTATTAGAGAAGCAATTAAAAAAGGTCTTTATACAGAAAAAGAAGTTAATGAACTTATTGCAAGAGGTTATACAGTTCCATTACATACATATACAGAATGGATTAATATGGGTTGTCAGGTTTCCAAAGGAGAAAAAGCAAAAATTGAAACTAAACTTTGGAAATTTACAAATAAAAAGACGAAAGGGGATAAACCAGATGAAGAAAAAGCATATAATCATTATTACTTAGCTAAAGCATTTTTATTTGATGCATCGCAAGTGGAAGGAATAAAAAGTAATTAAAAAATTTGTAACTTATTAATATTGTAAAGCCTCTGGCTACCGTGTTATACTTCTTGTATATAGTAGCAGGGGAGAAGAAAAGGAGTAATTATGGTAGATAATGAATTGTTAAATGCAATAGAATATTTATTAGATAAAAAATTGGAATTAATGGAAAATAAATTTGATGAGAAATTTGAATCAGTAGAAAAGAGATTTGATAGTGTAGAAATTCAAATAAAAGCATCTGAAAGAATGTTGAAAAACGAAATTCGAAATTCTGAATATTTGATACTTGACGAAGTAGAACGAGTTCATAACATTCTTGAAAAACATATACATGATACAAACAAACACCTTGTTGGTTGATATATTAAGCAAACTTATTAATATTGTAAAGCCTCTGGCTACTGTGCTATACTTCTTGTACATAGTAGCTGCGGAGAAGAAAAGGAGACCAGCTATGAAAAGTCAAGTATAAATTAGCAAAAAATTACTTTTCTCTATCGATGGTACAAAAGGGTAACTTTAATAGAGCTCCCTAAGGGTGCTTTTTCAAAATCTATCGATATTGA
>JAQUYA010000018.1 GCA_028692055.1 Lachnospiraceae bacterium
GATGTCCGCAAAAATAGATAATTTTGCGGACATCTTATTTATAAGTAAATTATATTTTAAGAATCTGTATCAGGAACCATTAACGACATAAACGAAATACTCCAAAAACCTTACCCAGAATCTCAACCTGTTCTACAATAATAGGCTCCATGGTGTCATTTTCCGGTTGCAGGCGATAATGTCCGTTTTCTTTATAAAAGGTCTTAACCGTAGCAGAATCATCAACCAAAGCTACTACCACATCTCCATTACGTGCAGTATTGCATCGTTCCACAAATATTTGATCACCACTTAAAATTCCAGCATTAATCATGCTTTCACCTTTTACATTAAGTATAAATGTTTCCGCATTTGGTACCAGTTCAGCAGGAATAGGAAAGTAGCCCTCAATATTTTCCTGTGCTAAAATTGGCTGCCCTGCAGCTACCTGTCCAACAATCGGAACGCTTGTCATTTCATGTCTGACCATTTGAAAACTGTCATCCATGATTTCAATAGCACGAGGTTTCGTAGGATCTCGCCTTATGTACCCATTCTTTTCCAATGTTTCCAAATGGGAGTGAACAGAAGAGGTTGATTTTAAATTAACCGCTTCACAAATCTCCCGAACAGCCGGCGGATAACCTCTCTTTAGTATTTCATCTTTGATATATTCTAATATTTCACTTTGCTTATTCGTGATTTTCCCATATGACATAGATTGTTCCTCCTGGATTTTGTAAATAACTTAATATTAGTTTATCATACGGCAAAGTAAAAAGCAAACATATATTCCAAATATTTGTTCGATTTTTTGTGATTAAAGTATTGACATCAGAATATATGTTCGCTATAATTCAAATATAAGAAACGTGTGTTCGTATCATACGTTCGATTTTTGATATGACACAACAAATAATTAATGCTTATCCTTTATACATAGAAATGGAGAATGGTATGATGGCAACTTATATATATGAAAACAGAAGCGTAAGAAATAATAATGCATCGGAGATATCTCAAAATCCATATATGAAAAGTGACCTTAGAATTAAAAATAACAAAATAAAACGTCAGAAGGAGCTTACAAAGCATATTGCATTAACACTTTGTACAATTTTAATTATATCCATTTTGGCAATTACTTTTGGAAGCTTTTTATCAAAGGCAAAAGATACGAATTCTGATGTTCCAACTTATAAATATTTTACCAGCATTCAAGTAAAGACCGGCGATTCCCTGTATTCAATTGCCAACGAATACATCGACCAGTCCATGCAATCTATGGATTCTTATATGAATGAAGTAATTCACATGAATTCTCTGGATAGTGATACCATACATGCAGGACAATATTTAATTGTTCCATATTATTCTACTGAATTTAAATAAATCTAAATATTAAATATATAAATAAAATGAATTATTCAATTTAGGTGTTCCATTTATATCTTTCTATTTTTTAAAAAATATTGTAATATAAACATATATTTCTAAATATTATGATGCAAGGGTCAAAAGGCATTTGAACTTTTGCCCCTAACATCATATTATACAATTATTATGGAGAAGGAAAATATATGTATACAATACTTTCAGTGGATGATGACAAATTAATAAGGGAATTGATCAGAAATACACTACAGGAAAAATATTCCGTGTTGGATATGGAATCTCCAGAAGAAGCTATCTCTTATTTAAAAAATAACCAGGTGGATTTATTACTATTAGATTTTGAAATGCCTGAAATGACAGGTTTGGAATGTTATCGGGAAATAAAAAAATTAAGTATTGCAAAAGATATGCCGGTTCTTTTTGTCACAAGTGTTTCCGACGGAAACCGAGTTATAGAATGTATTAGGGAGGGTTCCAGTGGATATATATTAAAACCGATTGACACCTGCCTATTATTATCTGAAATTGAAAAGGCATTAAAATATAAAGCACCAGTGAATTTTTTTGAAAAAAGAGTATATGCAATTGATGATTCTAAATTAGGACTAGCCACAATAAAGAATGCAATTGAAGATGTATGTGATTTAACATTAGAAACCTCTCCACATGATGCCTTACGCTTTCTTTCTTTGAATAAAGTAGATTTGATTCTATTAGACTACGAAATGCCCCATATGAATGGTTTGGAAACTTTACAGGCCTTAAGAGCTTCCGGAATGAATAAAGATACTCCAATTTATTTCATAACAGCATTAACAGACGCAAAAAAAATCAAAGAATGTATTAGGGCAGGTGCAGATGACTATATCATCAAGCCTATTGATAAGGAATTATTGCAAAAAAGAGTGTTGGAGCGGTTAAATCAATTTTTCTAAAGTGTATTAAATTTAGTACACTTTTATTTTCATTTATATCCTGTTGACGCCATAAATGATACATAATATAATTATCTTACGATTTATTAATGCATTACAAATACGTGATAGTCGTATTATCTATTACGCAAGGAGGGCTATATTATTATGCAGAGAACAGAAGGCTGCTTTAAAATTTGGACGGATGAGAATAGTGATAGAAGAATTATTTATTCTATAGGTAATGGTGTAGCGAGAGCACACGAAGTTGAATGGTTATACAAGAACCTTTGCGAAATGACTTCAAATTGGCATGATAGTTCATGGGCTTATGTTGCATTTATCGAAAAGTTAGAGCAGGTTAGTCCAAAAGGAAGTACCCGGTACATCAAACTACATGAAACCCTGTCGGAAAATAACTGTAAATATATCGCCTATGTTGAAGGCAATTCATATGAGGTTTCCGTGCAGGCTGCAAGACATAAAGAAGCTTCTAATACACCAGGTACAACCAATAAATACTTTACTACTGTAGATGAGGCATTGGAGTGGTTAAAAGAAAAAGGGTTTTAGAAATTGATTTAAAAAAGCTTAGAGATTATTACACATCTCTAAGCTTTACTATTCTGGCTGCTTTTCTGCGGTTACTGTCTTCCATAGCAGCATAATGCTTCTTCGTCGTATTTACATCCTTATGGCCTAAAACATCCGCAACCAGATAAATGTCACCCGTCTCCTGATAAAGTGTCGTACCATAGGTACTACGCAATTTATGTGGTGTAATTTTCTTTAGGTTCGTCACTAAACTTGCATATTTTTTTACCAGATTTTCAACCGCACGTACTGTAATTCGTCGGTTCTGCATGGACAGAAACAGTGCATTTTCATGACCAGAAAGAGGAACGATATGATGACGTTGTTTTAAATAATCCAAGAGAGCAGCTTCCACCTCCGACCCAAAATAAACAATGGTTTCATAACCACCTTTTCGGTGAATTTTAATTCCATTAGTGTTAAAATCGACATCTGTAATATCTAAACCAACACATTCGGAAACACGAATTCCCGTCCCCAGCAAAAGAGTTAATAATGCCAAATCGCGTACCTTTGTTTTATTATGATATCTTGTCTGGCTCTGGGTTAATTTCGTACCTTCCTCCACCTGATCCAATAAAGTAACAACCTCGTTTGCTTCCAATCGAACAATTTCTTTTTGATGTAATTTCGGTAATGGAACTAAAACCGCGGGATTATTCTTAATTAATTCATTACAATAATAAAAGTTATAAAAAGTTCTTAATGAAGCCAGCTTTCTTGTTTTTCCACGTTCGTCATTGGTTATTTTTTTTCCATCTTTTATATATAGGTTTAAATATTCGGAATATTCAACAATATCTTCCCTCTCTAACTGGTCTAAAAGAGAGAGTGGAAAATCCACAATATCCATTTTACGATATACACCATTGGTTTGATGTAAAAAATCAAAAAAAACATGCAAATCATAGGCATATGCAATTCTAGTTCGAGACGAAGTGGTATCTTGAATACCCCTAAAAAATTGTTTGCAAAAAGGTGGAAGAGTAGCAAGCAATTCGCGTAATTTTAATATATTTTTTTGATCTATCTGTTCACTATAGGATTCTGCCATAAAATGCTTACCTCTGATTTTATTTTTTTGATACATATTTTCTGTTCATATAGTATAGTACTGTTTGCGTATAATTAAATGTCATAAAAATTTATTTCCTAAATACGGTGGCCAGCTTTCCATTTTAGAACGTACGATTGCAGTAAACATTCTTTCTTTTACACCAGGATTTTCTTCGGTTAGTTTTTTCAAAAGTTCTTTTGCATATTCACGCTTTGTATAGCCATCTACAGGGCAGGGACTTTTGGCAACCGGCAGGTTGTTTTTATTTACAAAGCCAATAATATCCATCTCATTCATATAAATCAAAGGTCTGATAACTGTGATTTCTGTCCTGTCTAAATATGTCTTAGGTGAAAAGGTATGGAAACGTCCTTCATAAATAAGCGAAAGCAGCATTGTTTCAACCACATCATCTTTATGATGCGCATAAGCTACTTTATTACAGCCCAATTCCTTTATTTTTTCGTTTAGTGCTCCTTTGCGCATCTTCGCACAGAGAGAGCAGGGATTCGATTCTTTTCGATCCTCAAATACAATTTGTGCAATTTCTGTTTCTATAATATAATAGGGAACCTCTAATTCTTCACATAATTTTTTGATTTTTTCCAAATCTAAATTTTTGAATCCCAAATCAACGGTAACTGCATATATATCAAATTTTTTGGGATAAAATCGTTTTAATGCATTTAATGCACACAATAGAGTAAGACTGTCTTTACCACCAGATATGCCAATTGCAATTTTATCTCCATCTTCAATTAAAGCATAATCATCAATTGCTTTTCTTGTATAGCTTAAAAGTTGTTGTAACTTCATATTCATAACTCCAATCTGTCGACTTTCGTAGATATATCTTTTATCCATAGATATTTTGGTATCTAAGTTTACTTTTTTATTATACAATTTTTTTATTCAAAATTCATCCTATTTTTAGAATAAGGCTATTAAATAAGTAAAGATATATGATATAATGAGCATTAGTGAGCTGGAGCAAGCGCTGCTTGTTCAAAGCGAACGGCGAATGGTTGTCACGATAGCTGCAACGCAACGATAAACGCTGAAAGCGTGAATCGTGACATAATGAGCATTAGTGAGTTAGAGCAAGCGCAGTATGAATGCATCATAAATAGAGGAGCGTAATCGTCATGAAATATCGTTGGGACAAAAAATATTTATATTGGGGTATAACAACCTTCGCAGTAGTAGTAGCATCTGTTTGTTTTTACTATTTACTATTTCATGGTTCGACATTCTCAAAGAGTTTTCGTAATTTGGTTTCCATTACCATGCCGATTATTGATGGTTTAGTAGTAGCTTATTTATTAACACCCGTTATGAACATGATAGAAAATAAATGTATCATTCCTTTATGGCACGCAATGAAACTTGATTTAAATGACTCCGGTAAGAAAAAAATCCGCTTTTTTTCCATTATTCTGACACTCATAGTGGTATGTACCCTGATTTATGGTTTCTTTTCCATGGTTATTCCACAGTTAATTAAAAGTGTGCAAAGCATTATTCTGCAATTTCCAATCTATATTAATAACTTCAGCATTTGGATTACTAAGCTTTTATCGGACAATCCTGATATTGAAAGCTTTGCGAATGATATGTTAAATCAATACTCTGCAGATATTGAAAAATGGCTCAATCAGAGTTTGTTACCACAAATGAATACACTTTTAAAATCTTTATCATTAAGCTTATTGAGTTTTGTGAAGTCCCTTTGGAACTTAATCATTGGATTTATAATATCAATTTATTTGTTAAGCAGCAAAGAATTGTTCAGTGGCCAATGCAAGAAGGTCGTGTATGCTTTTTTTGAAACCAAAACTGCAAATTCCATTATTGATAATTTACGTTATATTCATAAAACATTTAGTGGTTTCCTCGGTGGAAAAATATTGGATTCTATTATTATTGGAATTATTTGTTTTGTTTGTACCAGCTTTATCGGAACTCCTTATCCGGTACTGATAAGTGTAATTGTCGGCGTTACTAATATTATTCCTTTTTTTGGACCTTATATTGGTGCAGTACCAAGTGCAATACTAATTTTATTGGTAAATCCATTACAATGCTTATATTTTATTATTTTTATCCTGATTCTGCAGCAGTTTGATGGGAATTTCCTGGGACCGAAGATTCTTGGTAATTCTACCGGAATGTCTGGTTTTTGGGTAATCTTTGCAATTACCTTATTTGGGGGACTTTGGGGTGTCTTTGGAATGTTAATAGGGGTGCCAACATTTGCAGTGCTTTTAACAGGATTTAAAGCTGTTTGCAACCATATGCTCACCAAGAAGGGACTCAGTACAACTACATCTTTATATACAGAAGTGCATGAGATATGTGGAAGCGAATTCATTGCAAAGGATTCCGCTATTAAAAAAGAAGAAAATAGAAAAAGTATACTTTATTTCATTAAACAATTAATCAAAAAATTATTTGATAAGAAAAACAAGTAATTCCAGGCGTTACTATTCGTTAAACTTGTCTTTTGCGAATAGTAACATTAGACTCTTATTCTTATTAAATCCGTTTAAACAACATAAAAATAACTTCTATGAAAATAATATAAAACATAGAAGTTATTTTTTAATTGCTTTTAATTATTTTATTTTACATATTTTTTTTCTCAAAGTCCTCAATGTATTGAATAATTAAATTAACCGTTCCGCCCACACCTAAAACACTACTGTTAATACATAAATCATAGCTTTCTGCCTGCCCCCATTTTTTGGAAGAATAATAATTGTAATAGCTGGAACGCTGTTTGTCTTTTTTGATAATCATATCCTTGGCTTTTTCATCTGTTAAATTATATTTACCGGCAATACGTTTTATCTTTACATCCATATCCCCATAGATAAAAAGATGTAAGGAATTTTTGTAATCCGCTAATGCATAATCCGCACATCTTCCAACGATAACACACGGACCTTCGTCTGCAATCTTTTTAACCGTATCAAATTGTGCCAAAAAAACTTTATGGCTTATTGGCATATCTACAAAAGAAGAAGAATTATATCCAAATGAATACGTATCCATAACCAGATTATACAGAAACGAATTAGTTGGTCGTTCATCGTGATTTTGAATCATTTCCTCACAAAATCCACTCTCTTTTGCTGCTCTTGTTAATAATTCTTTATCGAAACATTTAATACCGAAATGCTCTGCTACTTTTTCCCCTATTTCACGTCCACCTGAACCAAACTGGCGACCAATGGTAATAATAGTATTCATAAAATCACACACCTTTCTTATTTATATTTTTCATGTATATTTAGAATGTAGTTATTTATGAATCATAAAAATGAAAATTATAGTTCATATATATATTATATACAACTTTTCCCATTATTTCAACGATAAATCCATTTGTGAATGACTTATAGCTTCTGTAATCCTTTGTGCTTCATTTGTAGCAGCCAAACCACCTTTTCCGGTTTCACGTAAAGATACATCCATCTTGTCTCCTACTTCCTTCATGGCATCAATAACCTGATCTGGAGGAATCCGACTTATGATACCCGCCATAGCCATATCACAGGAAGACATTGCATTGACAGCTCCTATTACATTTCTTTTCACACAAGGCACCTCTACAAGCCCCGCTACGGGGTCACAGACGAGTCCAAGCAAGCTTTTTAATGAAATAGCTGCTGCGTGGATTATTTGCTCAGAATCGCCACCCTGCAAATAAACAAGTGCACCTGCCGCCATTGCACTGGCAGAACCAATTTCCGCCTGACAACCACCTTCTGCGCCGCTGATTGATGCACGTGTTGCTATAATCTGCCCAATACCGGCACTTACGTACATGGCTTCGATTATCTTTGGTGTATCGGCTTTTTTTTCAATGAAATATGGTACTAAAACCGCCGGCAATACACCGCAGGAGCCTGCTGTTGGTGCAGCTACAATTCGTTTCATACATGCATTGGATTCACCCATTTGCAGTGCATATGTCATTACCTGATTCATGTAAGAGCCACAAAGAGATTTTGTATTCTCCTTGTCTGCGAAAAGTTCCATCTTATATCCGTCTTTACCGACTAATCCACTTGCAGAAACAAGATTTTTTTCATACGTAGAGGCTGCTAAAAGGATGGCGTCCCATGTATTTTCCATTTGTTTTAACGAGTCTTCTTTGGTTACCTTTCTTTCATCACAATCACTTTCTAATATAATTTCATAAAAAGACTTATGTTCTTTTTCGCATATCGTTACGATTTCCTGCAAAGATTCAAATGCCATTTTCTGATACACCTCTTCCATATACTTTATCTTCTTTTATATTTGATTTCCTATTTCCAGTTTTATATTGTTATTTATATTTTATGTTTTCTATTTTTATTTTCTGCTTCTTATTCCTTATTTTTTTTCTTCTGTATTAATATATGTGACCTTTATAATTCCTTCCAGACGCTCCAGCCAATGGATTGCTTCCATGGGAATGCTTTGATCTGTTTCGATAACCATTACCGCATAACCCCCTCTTTTATCCCTGTAAAGCTGCATGGTTGCAATATTTACGGACTTATGTGACAGCATAGAGGTAACCTCTGCAACATGACCTGGCTGATCCTGGTTATGAACAATTAGCGTCGGCTTCTCAGAGGTAAAGTTTACATCAATTCCATCTAATTTATGAATCATAATACGTCCACCGCCAATGGAAGATGCCTGTACTTCTATTTCTCTCCCATTCTTCCCCTTTAATACCAGCAAAGCGGTATTTGGATGTGCATCTTTTAAATTCTTATTTTCAAAACGGAAAGATAAATCCTGCTTGCCTGCGAGTTCAAAGCTTTGTGGTATACGGATATCGTCCGGCTGTAAACCCAGCAGACCTGCTATTATCGCACGGTCCGTTCCATGTCCACTCCCCGTTAAGGCAAAGGAACCATGTAAGAAAATAGTTGCATCTATAGGGGTATCCTTTAGAAGCTCCCTTGCAACCAACCCTATTTTCACTGCACCAGCAGTGTGTGAACTGCTTGGTCCAACCATAACCGGTCCTAAAATATCAAAAATATTCATCTTAATAACTATGCCTTTCTCTTAGAATGCACTTTTGTCATATAGGCACAAAGTGCGTGTAAATATTATTTACTAAAAACAAAAAAATAAACAAAAACCCTGATAGAACACATTTGTTCCACAGGGTTTCCATTTATCTATAAGATATACTTATCTCTTTCAATTGTCAATCTTTAAAATATAAAATTATTTTGCTGCTTCTTTATTGCCCCAAAGTACTTTACCACCATCAATGATAAGGATAATAGCAAGAATAACAACTGGAACGATAATGACGCACTGCAATACATCCGTAAACATTGTTGTCGCATCTAAGGCTCCGCCCATAATGTTGGTTAAGTTTGTCTTGAAGGTTAAGAATAAGGAAGACAAACAAGCTATTGACATAAAGATGATTGGAATAAATAACATTTTGTTGTCTTTTCCAATTTTCTTTAAATATGTACCAATCGCTAAAAATGCAGGAACAGCTACTAATTGGTTACATGCACCAAACAACGGCCAAACCTTTTCATAACCAGCTAAGCAAAGCACAAAACCACAGAATGCCGTGATAAGGGTTGCAACATACATATTGTTTAAGATATTTTTCTCACCTTTTTTATTCGTTGCAAATAATTCCTGGAACATGAAACGTCCAAGTCTAGTTGCTGTATCCAGACTTGTTAAACAGAAGCATGAAACAGCAAGACAAATAATTGTGTTTGTTGCTGCAACTGCGTTTGTGCTGAAGCCCATTTTTGCAAAGAATCCGGAAATAGCTGCACCAAAGATTACAGTAGGGGAAATTTTATCAAGTCCCATTGCATTTTGAACAAATGCCTGTGTACCATCTGCAGATAAAGTACCAATTGCAATTAATGAAATAACAGCCAATACACACTCAATTAACATAGAACCATAACCGATTGCCAGGGCATCTTTTTCATTATCCAATTGTTTAGATGTTGTTCCAGAACCTATCAGTGAGTGGAAGCCAGAAATAGCACCACAAGCAATTGTAATAAATAAGGTTGGGAACATATAGGTACCGTTCACAGAAAATCCTACAAATGCAGGTGTTTCAATTACCGGATTTGCACCGATGATACCTACAACTGCAGCAGCCATCATAAAATAAAGCAAGAAACTGCTTAAGTAATCCCTAGGTTGTAATAAGATCCAAACCGGAGTTACAGATGCAATCATAATATAAACAAAAACAAAACCAATCCAGAAAGCTTTTGGTAATTGAATTGGGCAGATAAGACCAATTACAACACAAACTGCCAAGAGGATAACGCCTACTACTGTTGCTACTCCCATAGGCGCATTTTTTCTATAAACAAAATATCCAAATCCAATTGCTAATACAATGAAAAGTATGGATGCTGTTGCTACGGAACCATTTGCTGCACTTCCAGTGAAACTGTTTGCTACGATATCACCAAATGCGGCAATTACAAGAAGTAATACTAACCATGCAAATACAGTAAACAGGACACGGCATTTACGTCCAATTGTATCTTCAATTACCTCGCCCAATGATTTTCCTTTGTGACGAATAGATACAAAAATAGAACCAAAATCTTGAACTGCACCGAAGAAAATACCACCGATTACAATCCATAAGAAACATGGAATCCAGCCAAAAAATGCTGCCTGAATTGGTCCATTGATAGGGCCTGCTCCGGCAATTGATGAAAAGTGATGTCCCATAAGTACTGGTGTCTTAGCTGGGCAATAATCCACACCGTCTTCTAGTTCATGGGCTGGTGTTTTAATGGAAGGATCAATCCCCCATTTTTTTGCCAACCATCTACCATAAGTAAGGTAAGCAACTACGAAAATAATAATTGATAAAACGATTAATAATATTGCACTCACACTTAATCCCTCCTATTTTTTTATTTTTTAGAGTGTTTGTGTTCTCATTTAAAATAGATTCGCATCTATTTAATAAGCAAAATTTTACCAGCAGAATTTTTATTCTACTATATTTGTTTGTTGAAAAGCCTGTTTATTAGTCTTTGTAAGCAACTCTTCAAATCCAATTTTACCTTTTTTTACATCATCAAAAGCTGTTTTAAATATATTTTTTGATTTGCGTGCCATTTGATTGGTATATACACATTCATCTTCCATAGAAACTACCACCAGATGCCCTTGGCTAAATCCACGAATATTAAAACGATAGCCCTTGTCAAAACCAGTCTTTTTTATTAATTTCTGTATTTCTTTACCTGGAGCTCTGTCTGTAATAACCGCAATCGTTAAATAACTGTACATATGATTTTTTTCAGGTTCCTTTTTTCCTTTACATACAAGCTCTGGTTCCATATATTTTTTCCACAAGTCTTGTACCTCTTGAAGCGTTTCTATGGTACATTCCTCTTCTTCCAGAAAGAGAACATGTTCGTAGCTGTCAGAAGTCCACAGATTTGCCTCACGGGCAAGTACATATTTTTCTACAGACGAAAAAAAGTATCCATATGCAGGATACTCTTTGCCATGAACCGCATACGGTTTATAGATGTCAAATGTACCCGAATATATTGCAAGAAGCCTATTAAGGTAAGCCGTTTTGTCCATGTAATAATACCCCTTCGTATTAAATATTTTATAAAGTTAATACTTTAACATTTCTTCAAGTTAACGAGTTAAAGTCTTAAACAATGAAATTTTACCACTAATTTTGACATTATACAACCTTTTTTGCTCGAAAAATTTAGAAAAATATAAGAATTATTTAAGAATTGTACTTTATTTCACACTAAAGTGTATTGAGTAAATGTTGAAAATATTCCGGTATTGGTGCTTCCACCTCGATATATTGTTTGGTGGTAGGATGGATAAAGCCAAGAGTCATGGCATGCAGGGTCTGTCCTTGTAATATGAAGGGGTTTTTTAGATTTGAGTACACATTATCTCCCAGCAATGGATGTCCAATGCTGGCCATATGTACTCTGATTTGATGGGTGCGTCCTGTTTCCAGTACACATTCGACGTAGGTATATTTTGAAAATCGCTGTAAGACCTTATAATGCGTAACCGCATTTTTACCATGTACAGAATGGGTAGACATTTTTTTGCGGTCAGTTGGATGACGTCCAATGGATGCATTCACACATCCTTCGTTCTCTTTGATTACACCGTGTACGATGGCGCGGTATTTTCTTGTAATCGTATGCTCTTTCAGCTGCTCTGCAATCGTACTATGTGCATGGTCATTCTTGCATACAATAATAGAGCCCGTCGTATTCATATCAATACGATGAACAATCCCTGGACGCATCACACCATTAATCCCAGATAGCTCGTCCTTGCAATGAAATAATACTGCATTAACCAGTGTCCCGGAATAATGTCCTGCTGCAGGATGTACCACCATCCCTTTTGGTTTATTGACTATCAGAACATCTTTATCCTCATAAAGTATCTCTAGTGGGATATCTTCTGCCATTATTTCCGGTTCTAAGGCGTCCGGAATATCAAAAGTAATACAATCCCTGCTCTTCACCCGGTAATTTGCTTTTACTTTTTTATCATTTACAGAAATCTGTTCCCCATTTAATAATTTTTGAATAAAGGAACGGGATAAATCATCTCTTGAAGCTGCAATATATTTATCAATACGTTCGTTCTCATATTCCGCTGATACCTCTATACATATTGACTGCATAAATAACACTCCTTCTCAATGAAATGATTATTTAATCTCTCTGATTTTATTTTGTTTAAAGCTCAAAAAGTTCAAATCATCTTCTTTATAAACAAATAATAACAGTATAACAAGAAAAAATGTCGCTACAGTCACATAGATATCTGCCACATTAAAAATTGGAAACTGGATAATAACCGCATAAATAAAGTCAACCACATACTCTAAACGAATACGGTCAATCATATTTCCAATAGCTCCTGCTGCAATCATTACCAGTAATAAATGCAGAATATCATATTTCTTTGTATCCGGAACCTTGTATAAAAAATATACAATCAGACAAATAATGATAATTGCAACAAATACAAAGAAAAACTTCTGATTTTTAAGCATGCCAAAAGCTGCACCTCGATTTTCCAGATAATTCAGCTCCAGTACATTTGGAATAACATCAAATGCTGCCTTATCTTTTAACTTGATGACTGCTAAATATTTCGTAAATTGATCAAATGCAATTAACATCGCTAAAAAAATAAAATCTAAAACAAAACATATTTTTTTCTTTTTACTCATCATATTTCACATAGCTCCCATCAACTTTTATTCCGTCATATCTACTTCATTATAGTATAGCTCTTTTACAGCTTCCAGCATATCTTCTTCCGTAACAGTAGTATCAATGACTGCTTTTCCGATTTTCTTTAACAAAATAAATTTGATTTTACCGGCATCCATTTTCTTATCTGATTTTGTCAGCTTTACAATTTCATCTGGGTTGATGTTGTCAACTGTAATCGGCAGATAAAAAGGTACAAACATATCTCTGATTTCATAAAATTCATCATCACTTAATAATTTGTGCTTTTTCGAAATAAAAGCGGCAGCAACACATCCCAATGCTACACATTCACCGTGTGCCAGCTCAAAATTTTTAGCTTTTTCAATAGCATGTCCAATTGTATGTCCAAGATTTAATAAAGCCCTTTCTCCTTTTTCAGTAGGGTCCTTTTCAACGATGGCTTTTTTTATCTGGTCAGTTTTGATAACCATTTCTTCAAGTGTAATGAGATTTCGCTCACAAATTTCATACATATTTGTAATTATCCATTCATAAAATACAGCATCTTTTATCAATGCCGATTTCATAACTTCCCCCATACCAGAAAAAAATTGTCTGTCTTCTAAATCTTTTAAGGTAGATAAATTAATGTATACCAGCTTGGGCATATAGAAAGCACCAACCATATTTTTATATTGATCAAAATCAACTCCTGTTTTACCACCAATGCTACTATCCACCTGTGAAAGCAAAGTAGTCGGTATTTGTATGAAGTCAATACCTCTTAAATAGGTTGCAGCTGTGTAGCCAGTTAAATCACCTACAACACCACCACCTAATGCAACCAAAAGATCCTTCCGTGTAAAGCCCTGCTGAATTAAAAAAGTATATGCATCCTTTACTGTGTTCAATGTCTTATGCTGCTCACCTGCTGGGAAAGAAAATATAACAACTTTTCGGCAGTGATTTTCAAAAAGACTTTTTATTTCAGTGGCATACAGTGCCTCTACATTTGAATCTGTGACAATACAGATATTTCTGCTTTCAATTTCCAAATCCTCAAATTCCAAAATCAATTCCCTAAAATTATCTGCATATACAATATCATAACAAGGTTTTTTATTATAATTAATTGGTAAACGCGCTGCCATATTTTAAATCTCCCTTCAAGCATACAAAATAGTGAGCATTTCCCTGTTACATAAAAATAGCGAATCACAGATTCATCATACTTCATATCTCTGACTCGCTTTACATACTAATTATTCAAAGATGGAACATCAAAAGAACCTGCTATTAAATCTTGAAAATCTCCGGAAATATCAACACTTGCTGGAGTAATAATAAAGATATAATGGGATATTTTTTGTAAATTACCACTGATTGCAAAACAGGAACCCGATGTGAAATCAATAATTCTCTGAGCAATATCAACATCTAATCCTTCCAAATTCAAGACCACCGTTCTGTTGGCTAATAATGTTTCTGTAATTTCCCTTGCTTCTTCCACGGAGTTAGGTTTAATTACGCATACCTCCATACCGGCGCCAATATTTCGTTTATTTTGTTGACGCATTGGAGTTACTTTTGGTACCGATTTTTTAATCGGTTTATCATCCATATCATCGGAATAATCTCTTGTACTTGATTTTTTTGTAGGCTTTTCTGGTATTACTTCGTCTTCGTCGTCAAAATATTCATCGTCGTAATCCATTTCTTCCTCATCTGTTAGTTTCATCGCATTTAGAAACCTGTCCATTACTCCCATAATAATTCTCCTTAACTACATTTATATTGTCTTTCACCGAAAATACCTGTTCCTACACGGACAAATGATGCACCTTCCTGAATAGCAACCTGGTAATCGCCAGTCATACCCATTGAAAGAAAATTCATATTAACATTATCAATGTTTTTATTCATTATGTCAACAGATAATTGTTTCAATTTCCCGAAATATTGTCTATTTTCCTCAGCATTTTCCACATATGGTGCTATTGTCATGAGCCCCTGAATGGAAATATTTGAAAATTTGCTGATTTCCGCTACCAATTGTATAGCATCCTCATTTGTCGTTCCATACTTCGTTTCTTCTCCGGCAACATTTACCTCCACCAGGATAGAAACCGTACAATTTTGTTTCAAGGCTTCTTTATGTATTTCTTCCGCTAATCGTACCGAATCAACACTATGAATCAAATATGTTTTTCCAATCAAGTATTTTACTTTATTTCTTTGTAAATGTCCAATCATATGCCATTTAATATCCTTTGGCATGCATTCATATTTTTCAACTAATTCCTGTACCTTGTTTTCGCCAAAGTCCCGACAGCCATAGTCATATGCTTCCTGCAATAATTCTACCGGTTTTGTCTTACTGACAGCTATCAACGTAACATCAGAGCATTTTCTATTCGCCGCCTTACATGCTTCTGCAATATTTTGTTCTACTATAGCAAGGTTTTCTTTTATCATTTTAATAACCATACCTTTCTCTCAACCTGCACTCTTGTGACGAATCCACGACCATGTATTAATGGACAAAATCATTTTCACTAACCGTTGAGGCATCCAGTACAATGTAATCATAAACACTTAGTCCATACTGCGTATTGGATTGTACAATTGCGTACTCCGTATTTTGATATAGAATAATAATTTGTTTAAAGTCCGCATATCCCTTATTGATGTTGTATACACCTATCAGGGTTGCTTTTTTACTAATCGGATACTTGTCATTAGAGTCCGGTTTAATAATATAATCACCAATTTTCAAGGAAGAATCATCTACATAATAATCAGTTTCTGTTGAATTATAAATGGTAGTTGGTACAAATTCTGTAGAAACGCTGCCGTCCTCCGCATAGGATTCTCTCATAAAGCCATCCGTGGTACCGTCACCGCCTTTGGTGATATAGGCAAGTGGAATCAGGAAAAATTCTTTTTCAACAATTGAAGATAGTGGTATCTTTAGTCCTGCTTCTTCCGTAAATTCCAGTTCAATATCAATATATCTGTCGGTACAAAAGGTAATCATGGAATTATTGAGAGCTAAATTTGCAAAGAGACTGCCATCCGTACTTTTAAGAATAGTTGCAGTTGCCCAGGATTCCCGCTGATTCTTTAAAAATTTAATCTTTACATAGGGATCGTCTGTAAGCTCCTGTGCCCTTTCTTCATCAACCGGAATCACAATAGACCAGTTTTCACTCCTGGATATTTTGTAAACAGGGTCACCTTTACTAACCAAATCATTATTCAGCTGCTGCTCCTTCTTATAAGAATCCTTGTCAAAGACTGCAGCTGTAATATCACTTTCCTTTAACGATTCATATCCATCTATATTATAAGAAACGACACCATCTTTGGGAGCTCGTCCAAAGTTTATCATACCATTCAGACTGTTTCCGGATAAAGAGCCTAAACTGTTCAAGGTATTGGTATTGGAAAGTTTTAATACTGTTCCTTGAATATCGTATTTGAAATCATATACCTTTGCAAAGTCTCTATTACTATAAGTATTGGTAAAGGAAAGAATATCTGTCTTTAGTTCTGAAATATTTTCATCGGTTAATGTGTTCTCGCCTGTAGCAGTATCTGTATTCAATGTTTCAGAGAGCTTTCCTGATTCGTCCACCGAATAAACCAGATTACTGACACCTACTTTTTCGCCTTCTCTTGCATAATAATTAATATAACCGGAATAATCACTGTTTATGATTTCTTCATCACGAATTGCAATTCCATTATACACATTCTCAACAGACAGGGTCCCTATGTTTACTTCATAACCAATAATATGATTGGAGGTGAAATACAAAAATACACATATAATAATATAAATAAAAATAATGCTAAAGATAATCAGTCCAATATTTATATTCAGCGGTTTTCTGTATTTTCGTATATTGTCTGAATTCTTATTAGTTGCCGTCAAATTGCCCTCCTCCTATCAAATTCCCTATTCCCATAAAAAAGCCCCGGCGCGAGGCTTCCGAGGCTCTTATGTATTAAAGTGATATTATAATCTTAGATTTAAATGCATCCGGTACTTCATTTTCATCCATTGAAATACTAAGTATAAAATCTATCTTAAACTTCTCACTGATTTCTTCTAATTTTGGAATTACTTTTGTTATATCTTTGTTGCTGATATTTGCTATCTGTAAAAATGAATCTAAATACATTTGCTGCAAATCATGATCCTGTGAAACAATTCCACATATAAAACCAATAAACTCTTCGCTTGTTACCACCAAGTAATCTAAAACATTTATAAGCCTCACTTTATTGTTTAACTCATACATTTTCTTCGAACTCTTATCCAGATAAACAATATTTCCTTCTACTTTTTGGACCTCCGCATTTACTTTGTCTAATAAATGCTTCGTTTTTCCTTTTCCTTTATTTCCGACAATTAATTGAACCATAGTCAATCCCTCCTAAAGTAAATTTGTATTACATTAGAGCCTTTAATTGTGTTATAAACATAATTTTATTATAAATTATCTCCTATGAAAAAACAACTACTAATTCTTTATTTCGTCTAATAAATCTGACATTTCCGTATATAATATTCCACGCTCTTTTGAATGCAGGATTACAGATACATAAGATTTTGCTGAAGTATCCTTTACATAGAGAATCAAACAGCTTAAGGCAGCATTTGTAGTACCGGTTTTACCACCTATAACCGTCACATTTTCAGGTGCATTATAGACCCCTTTTAAATATTGATTCGTCGTTTCAAAGGATAACTCTTTGGGTTCTCCAATGCTATCATAATATACGGTGTCATAAGAAGTGGTCTGTATGATTTCCGCAAAGCGGTCATATTTTAAAGCCTCATTGAATATTAAATATAAATCATATGCTGTTACATAATGATTTTCATCGTGCAAACCATGTGGATTAACAAAATGACTGTTTGTAGCACCTATCTCCTTTGCTTCTTCATTCATCATATCTGCAAATTCTTCAATGGAACCACCTATATGTTCCGCAATTGCAACACCTGCATCATTGGCAGAATGAATAAGTAACGCATGCAGTGCCTGGTCAAGTGTTAAGGTATCACCTGCCTTCAGTCCACATAACTGTGCCCCGGATTCTGTTATTTCTGCATTTGCAGTTACGGTAATTACATCATCCAGATTTCCATATTTTAAGGCTACCAGAGCCGTCATAATCTTCGTTAAACTTGCCGGATACATTTGGGAATGAATATTTTTCGCATAAACAACTTTAGAATCTGTAATATTAAATAAGCCTGCAGCCCCTGCTTCACTCATATCAACATCCATATTATCCAGGATATCCGATGCTGAAACACACAAATCAGACGCAAAAGAATCTGCTACTTCTGCATCTTTCGTACCGAATATTGAAAAACTGCTAACTGCCATATTCGGATTGTATACCATATCATATGACTGGTTTCCGCATCCCGTAAGCAAAGAGCTCAAAACCAGTACCATACAAATTAGTGGTTTTTTGATTGTTTTAAAGCTATTTGTACATCTCACGCCACTCTAAATCTCCTCTGTCCAACGATTTAATTAATAATTCGGCAGAAGCCAAGTTTGTCGCTAATGGAATATTGTGCATATCACATAAACGTAGTACATTATTAACGTCTGGTTCATGCATCTTTTGTGTTAATGGATCTCTAAGAAAAATGACAAGGTCAATTTCATTATGTTCTATTTGAGCACCTATCTGCTGCTCTCCACCCAAATGTCCCGCAAGAAATTTATGAATGGATAGATTCGTTACCTCTTCAATTAATCTTCCTGTCGTACCCGTTGCAAACAAATCATTTTTACTAAGAATGCCTCTGTATGCAATACAAAAATTCTGCATCAGTTTCTTTTTTGCATCATGTGCAATTAAAGCGATATTCATATTTACATCTCCTATCAATATTTTTTGGTATTCTGCAATCTAACATTCAATACAAATCCCATTCCTACAAAAAGGCTGACCAGCGAAGTCAATCCATAACTCACAAATGGTAACGGAATACCTGTATTTGGTAAAAGACCTGTTGCTACTGATATATTCATAAAACTCTGAAATCCAATCAGTGCCGCCATACCGATACAAATTAAGGTACCAGATAAATCTTTTGCCTTCTTAGCTATCATAACACATTTTAGTGCTATAAGTAAAAGTAATATAATTACAATGCAGCTACCTATAAATCCTAATTCTTCCCCTATTATTGCAAAAATAAAATCTGTTTGAGGTTCTGAAATAAAATTACCGTTTTTAACGGAACCAATAATATTATTATTAAGTCCTTTTCCAAATAGCTGACCTGATCCTATTGCAGTAATTGCATTTGTCTGCTGGTAGCCTTCCGCATTTGCATATTTTGCCGGCTGTAACCAGGCTAAAATTCTAGTTTGCTGATAGTCCTTAATCAAGTCCTGATTGGGTTGTAAAACCAAACTCAAAAAAATAACAAACGCAGGAACAATAACTGCCAATATTCCAAAGATTATCTTATAACTTAATCCACCAATAAAAACTAAAATACAAAAAATAATACCAACCATAATACTGGTAGACAAATCAGGCTGCTTATAAATTAACAACAGTGGAGGACATAATAATAAAACGAGTGTTGCCAATGTTTTAAAGGTATTTAATGTACTCCTATGTTTCATAATAAACTGTGCATAAAATAAAATCAATATTATTTTCGCAGTTTCTGATGGCTGAAATTGTATCCCCAGTAGATTTACCCATCTCTGTGCGCCACCGACTTCTTTCCCAAAAAGCGATACCGATAACAGTAACACAATATTTAAAACATAAAATACCCAGTAGAAATTCAGAAAAAACGAATAATCAAACAGGGAAATTACAATCATTAGAAAAACACCTAATATCAATCCAATAATCTGTCTGTCCTGTACAGATGCCCTTGCACTTCCTACTGCTAACACTCCTATGACTGAAATTGCAATCAGCATAATAACAAGCCCAAAGTCATAGTCCTTTAATTTATATCGTTTTAACATATCTGCATTCCTCTAATCGTTTCTGGTGTCTTTATTTCTTTAAATCAATAATTGGTATATTGGCATATAATGACGGAAATAATGCATTTCGTCCTTTACTGTCCGTTTTTGTAATTTCTATTTCCATACTTTGCGTATCGATTTTCATATAATTGGAAAGTACAGAAATAATATCTGTTTTTATTTTTTCCATCATTTCCGGTGAACAATTCATACGATCCGATATCAATAATATTTTCAGTCTGTCTTTCGCAACATGACTGGAATTCTTCTTTTTAAATAATTTCCACATAGTAAGACCCCCTTAATTTCTGTGAAAGATTCCCGTTACTTTTGACCAAATACTCGTTTCCTGTTCGAAAGCAATAATTGGAATGTTTTCACCCAGCAGTCTTAGACATACATTGCGAAAAGCTCGTCCCGCAAAAGTCTGATTACCGACCAAGGGTTCTCCCTGATTGGTTGCAATTACAACATTTTCATCATCCGGTATTGCACCAAGCAATGGAATGGAAAGGATATCAACAACATCATCAATGGACATCATGTCACCTTTCTTAATCATATCCAGGCGTAATCGATTCAATATTAAATCAATCTGTTTAAATTCATTCGCTTCCAGTAAGCCAATGATTCTATCTGCATCTCGAATTGCAGATACTTCTGGAGTCGTTACTACGATTGCTCTGTCTGCTCCGGCAATGGCATTTTGAAATCCCTGCTCAATGCCAGCAGGACAATCTAAAATCACATAATCAAACTGCTCTTTCAAATGATTGGTTAATTTAACCATCTGCTCCGGTTTTACGGCGCTTTTATCTCTTGTTTGTGCAGAGGGCATCAGATAAAGACTGTGATATCTTTTGTCTTTAATTAATGCCTGTTTAACCCTGCAATTTCCCTCAATTACATCTACCAGATTATATACAATCCGATTTTCTAATCCCATAACAACATCCAGATTGCGTAATCCAATATCCGTATCAATCATAACTACTTTTTTACCAAGTGCTGCCAAACCTGTTCCAACATTTGCAGATGTAGTGGTTTTCCCTACACCGCCTTTTCCTGACGTGATGACAATTACTTCTCCCATATTAAAACCTTGCCTTTCACATTTTACTTCTTTTTGTTTTCACAGTCCACTGGTCTAAAATAAAGAGCCAACCAGTAATTCTTTGGTAAGAGGTTCTATTACTATTTTTTTTTCTTTTATGTATGCAATTTTAGGTTGTACCTTGGGCTTTATTGACCATTTTGGTGTCTTTTCGGTACGGTATTTTAAATCACCAATCTTTAATTTTTCAGGTGACATATCTAAGGCGACAACAAAATGCCCACCTTCTCCATTCCCTCCAGCATAGGCCTCTCCGTACAAACCACCTAATATAATGATATCTTTTGTAGATATAACGGAGGAACCCGGATATACATCTCCCAATATCACAATACTGGTTTCCGTTTCCAAAGTCTGTCCATTTTTCAATGTTCCCCTGTAAAATTGACCATTGTTACGATTGGGGCTGCTGCTTGTCTGTTGGATTGCCTTTAAATACATCTGGTTAAAGTTTTCATCTTTGCCAACCACACATACAATATCCAGCCCAGATACATCACATATCGTATCAATTACTCTTTTTTCTTCTTCTTTTGTTAAATCCCTTCCTTCCAGTGATAATGCCAGTCTTGCATCCTGAAAGAATTTGCCGGACTCCTTGAATTTGCTTTTCAAATCAGAAATCAATGTTTCGAATTCGATATCGGAATCCAAAATCACATTTAGTCCGTTTTGAAAGCTTTTTATTATTACACCCTGACTCATCTGCATCTCCTCTGTCTTTATTTCAATTCACACTAATCTGTTGCATTTCCCTGTGCGTCTGGAACCTCTGCAGTACCTGTAATTAAATCGCTTTCCTCTTCTAAGTGGAACTTGTACTTAATGATATCTCTGGTAATTTCTGCCGCATAATCAGAAGTGTATCCAAATGCAATACGTGTTGCAACTGCTATTTCCGGTTTTTCATATGGTGCATATCCAACAAATAAACCATGATTTGCACGGTTACGGTTTTCCTGTGCAGTACCGGTTTTACCAGCAACATTGACTCCTAAATCGGAATAGTAAGCTTTATTTTCAACTACTTTTCGCATGCCGGAATGAATTGCATTCCAGGTGGAAGGCTGTATATCGATGTGATTTCTTACTTCTGGGGTATAGTCTTCTATTAAGGAACCATTTGAATCGGTAAGCTTATCCAGCAGACTTAAATTATAACATGTTCCGCTATTTGCAACAGCAGTAACATATCGCGCAAGTCCGACGGTGGTATAGTTGTTGGTTCCCTGTCCAATAGCCGATGGTACTGAGTACTGATCCGATACATGAGGGGTGGATTCTTCTATTTCAACACCGGATTTTTCAGATAATCCATACATATCCGCATATTTCGCCAGACGCTCCAAGCCGTAATCACTATCATAGGATCCTGTCTGGTCTATGCCTAAGCGATATCCCATTTCATAGAAGAAAAAGTTACAGGAATTTTCAATGGCTCCCGATATATTCAAAGCACCATGTCCGGAATGTAACCAGCATCGGAATGGTGTGGTAACTTTTTCAAAAGTACCGGTACATACAACCGTATCCTTTGTGCCAACAATACTCTCTTCCAAGGCTGCTGTCGCAGAAACCATCTTAAAAGTAGAACCAGGAGCAGATAACTGCTGTGTTGCATAATCCCACATTGGAAGGGATAAATCGGTCTGTAGCTGATTATAGTAATCCGCATCAATGGAATTTGCCAGCCGGTTATTGTCATAACTCGGATATGTTACCATGGCAAGTACCTCTCCTGTATTCACATCTGTGATAACACTGGATCCTGAACATGGGTCTAATGCCAGTTGTGCTGGTGTAATGTCCAGATTTTGAATACGTTGCAGTATAAAATCATAGGCAGAAGCAGAACCATTCTTCAGCTTGTCAACTTCTGTTGAATCAATATCAATCACCCCCTGATCCAAAAGTAAAATACATACTTCTCTACCGGTCAGAGAATTTTCTTTAATCATATATTTATATATTTTTTTTGAAAATTCCGTATTATTATTTAGATTTTCAAAGATATAATCTAAAAGATTTTGATAGATTTCTTCAGAATCTGCATACTGGCTGCTTAGATTTAATTTGGAAATATTAATCCAGTTTTGTGCAATTGCATGATTCAAATATTCCTTTAAACTAATCGTTTCATCCGTTTTCCAGGCAATATAAGTTTCATCCGAAGTATCAATTTTGTCCGTTACCAGGATACCTTTGTTACTGCTTGAAAGCATGGATACGATATAACTTTCATATACCTGATACTCCGCATCCAGATTCTTATATGGTGTTGCAGTAGTAACTAGTTCCTCCTTTAAATTTACAAATACATTTTCCTGTTTTGTAAGATAACTCTGATAAACAGCTGCCTCTGTTTCCGTAACATTTTTCTCTTGAAATCTTGCAATATCAATCACATTATTATTAATCAAAGCAAAATAAACATCATCAATTGGAATTTTAATATCACTTGCGCTTGCGTTTTCAGAAGTAATATACTCTTTGATATTTCGTATTTTAGATACTAAAATACCGGCTATTTTTTGCTCAATAATATTATAGGTTGCCTTCTGTAACTCTTTATCAATAGATAAATACAAATCATTCCCGGCAATTGGGTCTACCCTATTGCTTGTTTCAACTGTTTTTCCAAGATTGTCTACATAAACATTTTCAGAGCCCTTTGTACCTTGCAGCTTTGTTTCCATGACCTGCTCAATGCCGGCTTTTCCAATCATATCATTCATATCATAGGTATCACGTTCTTTTTTTAATGAATCCAGTTCATCAGAAGAAATCTTTCCTGTATAGCCAATGATATGGGAAAAATAAACACTATCTACATATTTACGAACGGTGTCTTCCGAAATGGCAACACCCTCTAAGTTTTCACTGTTTTCCATCACAACAGCGACCGTTTCGTCTGATACATCCGTTGCAACCTGTGTTGGAATATATTTCTGATAACTGTTTGCATTCATGGCATAACGTATGGTGGTTATTTTCAGTTGTTCGCTCTTGGTATAACCCTCTCCCGGAACAAAGGACTTTCTATCTCCCGGAGTCTTATAGGTTCCGATACCAAACATACTGGTTCCTGCCAAGTATTCCATCACTTCATCCGGCGTTGCCGTTTTCTGTGCATAGGTCAATTCATCTGTCTTCGCACAACCATATACATCTGCCAGAAAACGCAATAATTGTTTGTCTTCCAGATTAAATATGTAATGATTGTCTTTATCCAAAACAATATTGAAATCATTGATAATTTTATCATTATTATTTTCAATCATTTTTATCAACGACTGAATGGTCTTATTTATATTTGCATTTTTATCACTGCCGGATTCATATACATCCTCTATTGTTACCGAATATGCTAATTCATTGTACGCTAATAACTCACCATTACGATCATAGATATTTCCTCTCGTACTGGGGATACTTCGTTCTTTTTTAATTTTAAGCTTGAAATTATTCAGATAGGACTCTCCATTTACAATCTGTAAATCAAAGATTCGATAGATTAATGTTGCACCCATTAAAAAGATGCATATAATCAATACAAATAATCTGGAAGTTACTAGATTAATAAATCGGTCTTTTAAATCATTAAACAAATTTTTTGGCACTCCTTTTTTCTTCTTCCATAAAATGCCTGTTTATGATTAATATTATCGGATATAAAAAGATAGTGATTACAATGGTATACACTATTTCCGGTAAAATAACATGCATAAAATAAAAGGTAAATTGGAATCGGCTTCTTAATAAAAACATTAAAAAGTAGGTAATTAATCCATATACACTGTCACTGACACTAATTAAAATCAATGGAAGTTTAATATCCTCCGGGTAAAATATCTTGTGAAAGGCTCCATTTGCAAAACCTATGTACATATAAATAAGTGCATAAAATCCTAATACTTCTCCAAAAAATATATCAACCAGCAAGCCACTGAAAAAACCAACGACCGTACCGGTCTTCTTTCCATTCATAAATCCAAATACAGCAGTCGCTACAATCAGCAAATTGGGACCTATCCCACTAAAACTCAAGGTGCGGAATAATGTACTTTGCAGACAAAAACAAACAATAACTGTTAATGCCATAATTATTTTCTTTTTCATACAAACACTTCCTTTTATTCTGCTACACTTTGTTTTAACTGCTTAATAACCAATACTTCTTCCAGGTGTTCAAAATCAACCGCTGTTGTTAATTGTCCTGACTTTGTTAAATTGTTAGAATCTATCTGCATATCCGAAATATATCCAATCAATATGCCCGGCAGATATTTGTCGCTGATTTTTGAGGTAACTATTTTATCACCCTCTTTTACCTGATTGGCACTGTCTACTAATTGTTCAAATTTGATAACTCCAGAATTCATCAATTCCAAATCACCAGAAACAATTAAGTTGTCCGATGTCGCAAGAATCATGCCGCTCACATTGGAATTGTCATCAATAATAGAGGTGACCTTTGCCCAATTGGGACCTACATTACTTACACGACCTACTAGTCCCCCTCCTGCTATTACATTCATATCTTCTACGATTCCATCATCACTGCCCTTGTCTATGATAAACGAATGAAACCAGTTCCCGGAATCTTTTCCGATAATTCTGGCTCCAACCTTTTCGTATTGTGCGTATTGTTCATCCAGCTGATACAATTCACGAAGATTATTTAACTCGTATTTCTCCTGCTGAAGCTCCGTCATTTGAACAGTCAAGTCATCTACCCGCTGCTGAAGATCTTTATTTTTTGCCAATACTTCTTTTAACTGTCCCAATTCTTCTGAGCGATTCGATATCCAGGTACCTATGGAAGTAATACCATCCTGAAAAGGCACAATTATATAACCGGTTACCACACTCAGTGTTCCACCCAGATAATCCGTAGTAAAGGTGATTCCCATCATTACTACACAAAGGAAGGTCAGTATTAATAAGAGATATTTACTGGGTAAATGGAATTTTTCTCTTTTCCTTTTCACTATAGGACTCATCTATTTGTTCATTCCTTCTATTGTATATGCTACGGACCTGTAATTATCTTCTTTAATGATTTTAGAAAGACCTAAAACCACGCTTTCCAACGGATTTTCGGAAACATTTACCTTCAGTCTGGTTCCTGCATTAATCAGTTCGCTCAAATGTCTTACCTGAGAGGCACCGCCTGTCAGGTAAATACCATGTCTGTAAATATCAGCAGCAAGTTCTGGTGGTGTTCGCTCCAAAATCACTTTAATATTATCAATAATGGTATTAAAATGTTCCGTTAGTGCATCATTTACAATATCTGTTGGAATTTCCTTCTCTACTGGGAGTCCAGTCACAATATCACGCCCATAAACAACTGCCTTACTTTTAGATGCTTCTAACTCATTTAAAGAGGTTTTTACTTTTTCAGCTGTTTTTCCACCAATGAGCAGGCTAAACTCATGGCGAACTGCATTTTTGATTGCTTCATCAAACTTATTGCCACCTGTCTTAATCAATTTACTTAATACAATACCACCCAATGATAGAATCGAAATCTCCGTAGTATCAAAGCCAACATTCACCACCAATACACCCTGTGAATTTTTAACGTCAATGTCTAACCCAAGACCATCTGCGATTGCCTTTTCAACGACTTGAATCTTCTTGGCTTTTACATTTGCATCTTTTACTAAATCATAAAAGGCTCTTTTTTCAACCTCTGTAATATCTGTAGGAACTGCTATAATGTAATCTGCCTGTTTTAAGTTATTTTTGCTGATATCTCCAAGAAAATATTTCAATAATGTCTGCATACTTTTAATATCTGCAATAACGCCATTGCACAGCGGATACGAGATGTTAATATTACTTGGTGCTTTTTCATACATATCAAAAGCGGAATTACCATAGGCAAATAAATCATGTTTATTTGCAATCGCAATCATATTTCTTTCCACAAGAATTGTATCATCGTTTCTACTGTAAATTTTTATATTACTGGTACCTAAATCAATACCAAATGTATTGTTTGTCAACATAAAAACCCCTTTCTATTTCCATTTTTCCATTCGTTATAATATACCTTTTTCCCGAAAGCTTATATATTTGTTATCCCCAATAATAATATGGTCTATTAATGGTATCCCAATTAATTTCGAAGCTTCCATAATTCTTTTTGTAATCGTTAAATCCTGTTTGCTCGGTGTTGGATCACCGCTTGGATGATTGTGCAGTAATAAAATATAGACAGCCTTATTTTGCAATGCCATCAGAAAGATTTCTCGTGGGGAAAGTAAGGAGGAATTAACGGTTCCTTTTGAAATAATAGAATCATTAATAATTCTGTTTTTATTATCCAGCATAACTAACAAGGTATGTTCTGTTTCTACATGCCGAAGTTCTTCCATGTAATAATCCGCCACTGTCTTTGGCTGGTCTATACGCAGGCTGTGTGCCGCACTCGCTTTGGACAGTCGCTTTGCCAGTTCTGCGATACATTTAATCTTAACAGCTTTTACTTCACCTATTCCGTTTATGGTCATCAGATCCGCTATCGTAATATGATGTAAGCCTAATAACCCTAAATGATTGTCGGATAAATTTAATACTTTCTGTCCAATCTTTACGGAGCTTGTATCCTTGGTTCCGATACGAATAATAATAGCTAATAATTCTGCGTCGGTTAATGCGCCTGCTCCTAATTTTAAAAATTTTTCATACGGCATGTCCATGTTGGTCATATCCATATTGGTGAATGCATTTTGTTTTGTCATCTGTTTTCCCACTACTCTTCTCCAGACATATCTTTCATGGGAATGCTACATATCCGATTTATAAAAATCGATAAATCATAATTCCTATCATAATTCCAATAATACTTGCAACCGTTACTTTTATCGTAAGCGCAAAGGTTACACAGAGTATTCCCAAATCCAAAACAACGGGATTGGTAAGTCCAAAGGTTTGTCCATAATTCACCCAGGTGTTGGGGAATAGATTGCCAATGAAGCCTCCTATAACAATGCCTGCAAGAATCATTAGAAAACAAGCCCAGTGATTCTTCCCTTTCATATCTTGGTTTTATCCTCCGTTTATATTCGCATAACTAAAAATAGTTTATCACAAATGCATATTAATGTATACCAAAAACAGGAGAAATATTTCGACCTAATTCTTACATTTATCCTGTAAAATCTACTATTTTATAGAAATTAAACCTGCGTCAACTAATGCCTGCAGTGATTTCAAAATTCCCAGTTTGGCATGCGGGAAGGTAAGCCCACCCTGAAAATATACAACATAAGGTGGTTTAATCGGTCCATCGGCGCTTAGCTCAATCGATGAACCAGACACAAAAGCCCCTGCCGCCATAATGACATCACTGTCATATCCTGGCATTGCCCATGGCTCCGGTGACACAAAGCTGTCCACCGATGCCGCCGCCTGTATTCCTTTACAGAATGCGACAACACTTTCTGGTTTCCCCAAGGTTACAGCCTGTATAATATCATGCCTTGATTCTGTACTGTTCGGTACGACTGCAAATCCTAATTTTTCATAGATATTTGCTGCAAATATCGCTCCCTTAAGAGCAGAAGCTGTCACCGTAGGTGCTAAGAACAGTCCTTCATAGAAGGAGCTCATGACACCAAGAGATGCACCTACTTCCTTTCCAAGTCCGGGAGAAGTCAGTCGAAAAGCAGCATTTTCCACACATTCTTTTTTTCCGACAATATAACCGCCAATCGGTGCCAGTCCACCTCCTGGATTTTTAATCAGAGAGCCTACCACCATGTCGGCACCCACATCGGTGGGCTCGATTGTTTCTACAAACTCACCATAGCAGTTGTCTACCATGCACAGAATTTCCGGTTTAATGTTCTTAATAAAGGTAATCAACTCACCGATTTGTTTCACAGACAGCGTTGGTCTTGTCTGATAGCCTTTTGAGCGTTGTATGGTGACTAATTTCGTTTTTTCACCAATGGCATTTTTGATTGCTTCGTAATCAAATGCACCCTCCGGAAGTAAATCGACCTGTTTGTAGGTAATTCCGTATTCTCTTAACGAGCCTTTGGATTCCCGGATTCCGATGACTTCTTCCAGTGTGTCGTAAGGCTTGCCCACGGGAGATAATAACTCATCACCCGGTCTTAGATTACTCATTAGTGCCAGTGCCAGCGCATGGGTCCCACAGGTAATTTGTGGTCGCACCAGTGCATCTTCTGCATGAAACAGGGAAGCATAGACTGCCTCTAAGGTATCACGGCCAATATCATTATAACCATATCCTGTCGTTCCCAGAAGGCACGCTTCACTCACTCTGTTTGTCTGCATGGCATGTACAACCTTTAATTGATTATACTCTGCAGTTTGATCTATTTTCTGAAATCTTTCTTCTAATTTTCTTAAGATTTCTTCTCCAAACTGGTAAACATTTTCCTGAATTCCCAAATTTTGGTACATCTCTTTTATTTCCATTTGTTTTTCTCCTGTTCCAATTTAATAACCATATAGTTCAATATTTCGGTATCATCTCTGTGAAAGACATTTTTGTCTATCCATATTACATCACGTTCCCTGCGAAACCACGTTAATTGTCTTTTTGCAAAATGTCGGGTATCCCGTTTGATGGTATATACCGCTTCCTCAAGGGAACATTCCCCATCCAGATATGCCATGATTTCCTTATAACCAAGCCCCTGCATTGCAACAGAATCTTTTTTACAACCCATTTCCTTTAGCTTTCTGACTTCTGCAAGCAGTCCTGCCTGCATCATGTCATCCACCCTTTTTTCAATGTTTGCATACAAGGTCGCCCTTTCATCGGTTAACACAAAATACTGGAATTGATAAGGTGATTGCTTTTGATGCTCCATCTCATTATGTGCAGAAATCTTTGTTCCTGTTTTTTCATAAAATTCCAGTGCCCTTATAACGCGTTTTACATTATTTGCATGAATTAATTGCGCCGATTCCGGGTCTACCATGGCTAACTTTGTGTGGATGTATTGAGGTCCCTTTTCCCGTGCAAGTTCTTCCAGTTCCATTCTAAGGGTTGTATCTTCCTCATTTTCTGTAAAATCAATATCATACAATACTGCCTGAATATAAAATCCGGTTCCACCCACGAGAATCGGTACTTTCCCTGATGCCCATATTTCTTCCATGCACTTTTTTGCAAGCTTCTGAAACAATACCACATGGAAGTCCTCTGTCGGATCGATGCAGTCAATTAAATGATGTGGAATACCATCCATTTCATCTGGCATGATTTTTGCCGAGCCAATGTCCATATGCCGATATACCTGCATAGAATCGGCGGAGATAATTTCTCCGCCGATGGCCTTTGCCAGTGCAATTGACAGTTTTGATTTTCCGACCGCTGTTGGGCCGGTTAATATCACGAAAGGTTTTTTCTCTGGTTTCATACACACTCCACTGCTTAAACAATACGTTTAAATTTCTTTTCAATTTCATATTTTGACATGGAAATTATCGTTGGTCTTCCATGCGGACAATGATATGGATTCTCTAATTCTAATAACTGGTCCAATAAAGAACCAACTTCTTCACGTGTCAGGGAATTATTTCCTTTGACCGCAGCTTTGCAGGCCATTGAAGCCAATTTTTCTTCCACCACCTGTGGATTGGCGGATATATTACTTTCCATTAGTTCGTCCATAATATCCTGAAACAATTCTTTTTCATTGCATCCAAATAAATCCGCAGGAACACTTCTTAACGCGTACTCATTGCCGCCAAAATCCTCTATTTCAAAACCAACACCTTTAAAATATGCCCGATATTCTTTTAAAGTTGTGTCTTCCTTGCTACTCAGGGTTAAGATAACCGGCGGATTAATATTCTGGGACGTAACACCCTTTTCCTGTATCTTCTTTAAAAGTGCTTCATATTTCACCTTTTCATGTGCGGCATGTTGATCCATAATATAAAGCTTATCACTGTAAGCAATCAGCCAATAGGTGTCAAATAACTGCCCTAATATTTGATAGTTTTCTCTGGCTTCCTTTGTTAATAATTTATCATCAAACATATTGAGCTGCGTATGTCGCTCTACCAGGATATGATCTTTTGATTTAATGATATTGGAACCATTTTGGATGGAACCAATTGTATTTTTTCCTAAAACCGTATTGGTTAGAAATTCTTTCAATTCCTTTTTTTCATTTGTTTTTTCTTCTGTTTCTATATTCATTTCCGATTTATTATAATACAGACCCACACCCTCTGCATGGTTCTTATCCTTTGGTGTAGTCGGCTGATCTATCGTATACGACGCAGTTTCCATTACACAGTCTGCCTGTTTTCGGTTCACTTCAAAAGGCTCCGGTGCGGTTCTGCTCTGATGATGCGCCTGCTCTACACTCTCCTGGGATGTTTTATAGTTGACATGTGCTTCGTATCCTTCCACATCTAAATCAGATAGAATGGGTTCAATTCGTATTTCCTGTATATCCGTACTTTTCGGAGGAATCTTTGGCATATCTATTGTAACTTCAGGAATCAGTTCCTTCATGGATAAGGTTTCCGTTACTTTATCCATAACCACCTGATATACTTCATGTTGATTGGAAAAACGAATCTCCATCTTGGTCGGATGCACATTTACATCAATATTTTCTGGATTCATCTCAAAGTGAATGATTGCAAACGGAAATTTATGCTGCATCAGATAAGGGCGAAAGGCTTCTTCTACTGCTTTTCCGATAAGGTCACTCTTGATATACCGATGATTAACAAAAAAATTCTCAAAATTGCGGTTGGAACGGTTAATTGTTGGCTTTCCAATAAAACCACTCATCGTAACATGTTCACTTGCGTAATGTATCGGCAATAGTTCTTTTGTAATATCTTTTCCATAAATACGATAAATGATTTCTTTCAATTCGCCATTTCCAGAGGTATGGAATTTCAACTGCCCATTAATCACATATTTAAAAGATATTTCCGGTTTTGACATCGCCAGATGCTCCATCAGCTCTGAAATATAGCTTGCTTCTGTCTGTGGTGTTTTTAAGAACTTGCGTCTTGCTGGTGTATTAAAAAAAAGATTACGTACCATGATTGTTGTTCCATCCGGTGCTCCAATATCTTCCATTTCTTTTTGCACAGCACCTTCTAACACATAACGAACACCCATGAGATGTTCCTTTTGTTTGGTAATAAATTCCACCATGGAGACAGCCGCGATACTGGACAATGCCTCCCCACGAAACCCCAGACTTTGACATTTAGATAAATCTTCCACACTCGTAATCTTGCTTGTCGCGTGACGTAAAAAAGCTTTGGTAATCTGTTCTTTAGCTATGCCTGTTCCATTATCGGTAACACGAATCAAAGCAATGCCGCCTTGTTTCACATCTACCGTAACCGCCGTTGCTCCGGCATCAATTGCATTTTCAACTAATTCTTTTACAACGCTCGCCGGTCTATCTACGACTTCGCCAGCGGCTATTTTATCAATTGTACCATTATCTAAAATATGAATTTCAGGCATTGTCTTAATTCCCTCCTATTACCATCTGTTTTTTAATTTGTTTTGCAAACTGTACAAAGTATTTAATGCATCCAG
This sequence comes from Lachnospiraceae bacterium, assembly GCA_028692055.1. Lineage (GTDB taxonomy): Bacteria > Bacillota > Clostridia > Lachnospirales > Lachnospiraceae > SZUA-378. The sequence goes on from JAQUYA010000018.1 coordinate 32,914, forward strand.
CGGTGTCAGATTGCTGATATCAATTTCCTTCAATTCCTTTACAACATCCTCGTCTTTTACGGTATCAAATAAAGAAATCTGTTCCAAATCCACCTCATCCAGTCTTGCAGGCTTCTTTTTATCTCCATTTTTTAAATCTACCGTAATTTCCTGTACGCGTTGCGTGATATCATTATCAGAAAGCTGTTCGACGATTTCCTTGGCACGGTCAATCACAAAATCCGGTACCCCTGCAAGCTTTGCTACTTGAATGCCATAGCTTTTATCCGCACCGCCTTTAATAATTTTTCGTAGAAATACAATATCGTCGCCTTTTTCTTTTACCGCAATACAATAGTTATTGACATTGCTCATCTTATCTTCCAGTTCGGTCAATTCATGGTAATGTGTTGCAAATAATGTCTTTGCACCTAATAGTCTGCGGTTGCTGATGTGTTCTATGACTGCCCATGCGATACTAAGACCATCAAAGGTAGAAGTCCCCCTTCCGATTTCGTCTAAGACCAATAAACTATTTGATGTCGCATTTCTCAGGATATTTGCCACCTCATTCATTTCAACCATAAAGGTACTTTGTCCGCTTGCCAGATCATCAGAAGCACCTACCCGCGTGAAGATCCGATCTACAATGCCAATGTTGGCACTTTTCGCCGGAACAAAGCTTCCAATCTGCGCCATCAGTACGATTAATGCCGCTTGGCGCATATATGTAGATTTTCCTGCCATATTAGGCCCTGTAATAATAGAAACACAGTGACTACTATTGTCCAGGTAGGTATCGTTATCTATGAACATATCATTGTCAATCATTTTCTCAACAACCGGATGCCTGCCACCCTTAATATCAATGATTCCCTTTTCATTTAACGCAGGTCTTATATATTGATTTCTTTCTGCCACTAAAGAAAGACTGGCAAAAACATCTAGCTTTGCAACTGCTTTTGCGGTTGTCTGTATACGCACCAGTTCTGTAGCAATTGAATCCCTAATTTTACAAAACATATCGTATTCCAGTGTATATAATTTATCTTCAGCATTTAATATGGTATCCTCTAATTCTTTTAGTTTCGGGGTTGTATAGCGTTCTGCATTCGCTAAAGTCTGCTTGCGTATGTAATCCTCTGGAACTAAATTCTTATAGGAATTGGTAACTTCAAAATAATAGCCAAACACTTTATTATATTTAATCTTCAATCCTTTAATGCCAGTTCGCTCGCGGTCTTCTTCTTCCAGTTTGGCAAGCCAGTTCTTCCCATCGGTCTTTGCATGGCGCAGGGTATCAATATCTGCATCAAAGCCTTCCTTTATCATACCGCCTTCTCGAATGGTAATCGGAGGTTCTTCTACAATCGAAGAATCAATTAAATAATAGATATCTTCCATGGAATCAATTTCATCGTTAATTTGATTCAGAAATTTCTTATCAAAGCCACCCAAGACCGCTTTGATAGGTCCTAACATTTCCAGTGAATTTCGGAATGCAATCATATCTCTCGGATTGGCAGATTTATAGCTTACTTTTCCCAATAAACGTTCCAGGTCATAGACAGGATTAAGATATTCCCGGATTTCATCACGGCATACCGGCTCTTCGGATAGCGCTGCAATGGCATCCAGACGATTCTCAATCTCTGTTTTATCAATTAAAGGCTGTTCTAAATAGCTTCTTAACATACGGGCACCCATTGCTGTTTTGGTTTTATCCAATACCCATAATAAAGAACCTCGTTTTTGCTTTTCCCGCAATGTTTCAGTTAGTTCAAGGTTACGTCTGGTAGAACTGTCTAACAGCATATATTTACTGGTGATGTAAGGATATAAATGTGTAAAGTGTTCCAAGCCTGTTTTCTGGGTTTCATACAGGTATTGTAATAATGCACCCGCTGCAATCAAACCCGCCGGAAAATCTTCTACCCCTAATCCTGCCAGAGTATTTACTTTAAAATGCTTCATGATGATTCTTTTGCAGGAATCATCATCAAAATACCAGGAATCCAATGCATACACCGCCATCCCCATGCGGCCCTTCAAATCCTCAATGTCCAGACCACTTACCAGAAGTGCATCATTACAAATAATTTCCGTTGGTAAGTATTTATAAATTTCGTCCAATAACTTCTTACTGTCATCAACCTCCGTCAGATAATAATCACCGGTAGTGACGTCTGCAATAGAGATACCAATTTTATTTTGCAGATAAACGATACTCATAAGAAAGTTATTCTTTGTTTCTTCTAATGCCTGTATATTTAAATTCGTACCAGGTGTTACGATACGAATAACTTCTCTTTTTACAATTCCCTTTGCGAGTTTAGGGTCTTCTACCTGTTCACATATGGCAACCTTATAGCCCTTTCCCACTAATTTATTCAAATAGCCATCTACTGCATGATAAGGAATCCCACACATTGGGGCTCTTTCTTCCTGCCCGCAGCTTTTTCCGGTTAAGGTAATTTCTAATTCCTTCGATGCAACAATGGCATCGTCAAAAAACATTTCATAAAAATCACCTAAACGATAAAAAAGGATACAATCCTTATATTCTTCTTTGGTTTTCATATATTGCTGCATCATTGGTGTTAAAGTTGAGGTATCCACGCGTAATTCTCCTTCGCGAACTTGTTCGCTATTTTAAAATCAGAAAAGCGTATGCCAACCTAAAATGTTGTACATACGCTATAAATATATCACAAAATGTAGTTATTGTAAATCTTGTGCACGCTGCAGCGCTTCATCAATATGTGCACAAAAATTCTCATTACCAACCGCATTTACAAAATCTGCCTTGCTCATAATACTCATTGGCTGTTCATTTACATGGCTCAGAATCAAAGTGATTTTCTTTCGTTTACAATCTTCCAGTATGCTTTCCAGCGTATGCATTGCCGTTGCATCTATTGCAGTGACACTTCTCATTCTTAAAATCAGGCATTTGTCTTCCTTTTTATAGGAAATATCCAGTAATTTATCCGCAGCGGCAAAGAACATTGGCCCGCTGATTTCATATACCAGCGTTCCTTTCGGAACCTTTCGTAACGCGATACTGTCGGCATCATTTTCTTCATCGATGTATTTCCAGCCTTTTACTTCTGTCACATCGCTCATACGCTTCATGAAAAGTATCGCTGCCAGCAGGATACCTACCTCAATCGCAACGACCAAATCAAATACCACGGTTAATACAAAAGTCGAAACCAATACGAGAATATCACTCTTTGGTGAGGTTTTTAACAAATGAAGAAATTTGCGCCATTCGCTCATATTATAAGCTACTTGAAATAAAATCGCTGCAATGGTTGGCATTGGAATCCAGGACGCGTATGGCATCAAAACTACCAGAATCAATACCAGAGTAATGGAATGTACCATACCTGCGATTGGAGAACGTCCGCCATTCTTAATATTGGCAGCGGTTCTGGCAATGGCCCCGGTCGCAGGAATTCCACCAAATAAGGCAGACCCCATATTACCGACTCCCTGTGCAATCAGTTCCATATTGGAATTGTGCTTATCTCCTATCATACCATCCGCGACAACCGCGGACAGCAGAGATTCAATCGCTGCCAGAATTGCAATAGTAAATGCACTCGGAAGCATGCTCCGAATCGTGGAGAGCTGAACCGCCGGCAGATGAAAGGACGGAAGCTTATTACTGATATCATATAAATCTCCGATTGTATTTACATTCATATGTAAACATTTTACCATAAGAATACCTGCAATTACCGCTAACAGAGAACCTGGAATCTTTTGATTGATTTTTGGCCAGATAATCAGGATAGCCAGACATACGGCACCTACGATGACTGCCTGCATATTTACCGTTCCGATATATCTGCCTACCGCGTGTGCTTTTTCCATGGTTTCGATGGTAACTGTTCCCTGTGGATAGGTAAGCCCCATGAAATCTTTGATTTGTCCAATCGCAATCGTAATCGCAATACCGGACGTAAAGCCAGTCGTAATGGTATAAGGAATGAACTTAATCAGATTTCCAAGGCGAAGAACCCCCATAAGAATAAGGATAATACCTGCCATAACGGTAGCGACGATTAGACCATCTATCCCATTGGTCGCTACAATTCCCGCTACAATGGTTGCAAATGCCGCGGTTGGTCCCGCAATCTGAACTCGGCTTCCTCCTAAAAAGGAAATCAAAAATCCAGCTATAATAGCTGTATAAATACCCTGTTCCGGCCCTACTCCGGAAGCTAATGCCAAGGCTATTGATAATGGTAATGCGATAATGGCTACAATAATTCCCGCAACCACATCTTTGATAAATTGTTCTTTTGAGTAATGTTTGAGTGCATGAAACAACTTTGGTCTTAATTTTTCCACGTGAATCTTTCTCCTAACGTATAAATATTAAATTTTTATTAAAATTCCATAAAATAAAACGACAAATTTAATATTAGCCTCTTTCAGAGAAAATTTCAAGCATTAATTTCTGTTTTTATAAGGTTCCACTATGATAAAAGCCGTCATATCATTTTAAAAATTTTGCGTAGGTATAATCAATCGCAAAAGCGCCTACGGGTGCGGTAATTAAAATCGCCAGCACCGCAACAGTCAGAACAATATTTCCGCAGCTAAGCCCCATCGCCAGAGGAACTCCACCAATCGCTGCCTGAACCGTTGCTTTTGGAGTGTATGCAAGCATACAAAATGTTCTCTCTTTCATCGTCAGTTTTGTTTTTATCAGACAGAGAAATACCCCCAGCATTCGGAATACAAGCACACCCAGAATCAGAACAATCGCAGACAGCCCTGCAGCTTTGGCATATTTCAAATCTACCGTTGCACCTACCAGAACAAATAATATGATCTCTGCTGCTACCCATAATTTATTGAATTTTGCAGACAGCCGTTCAGCTACTACCGTTCTTTTTTTCTGTAATACAATGCCAACACACATCACCGCGATTAAGGAGGCAAATGGTATCATCGGAAGGCTGTCTTCTATAGAAACCATTATAAAAGATATTCCCAATAAAATTATTACCTTTGCACTATCCCTAATATGAACTTTTTCAAAATAACCTGCTAAAGCAAATCCCATCACGCCTCCCACAATTATTCCAACTACGATTGAAACTGGGATTTTCATGAAGCTGACAGTAGATATTGTTCCCCCTTGCGCCAAGCCTGTAAATGCAGAAAACATGACAATTACAAATACATCATCTACCGATGCGCCTGCCAGAATTAATTGTGGAATTCCCTTTTCCACACCATACCCTTCATCCATAAGCTTTAACATCTTAGGTACAATGACTGCTGGGGATACGGCTCCAACTACGGCACCCATGATTGCTGCCTCTAAAATACTGATATGCAAAAGTGCAGGCGCCAGTATGACCATTCCAATTATTTCAAAACATGCCGGTACAAAACACATCAGTACCGCCGGACGTCCTACCTTCAAAAGGTCCTTTATATCTAAAGACAGCCCTGCTCTTGTCAAGATAATAATCAGCGCAATACGTCTAAGCTCGGGTGAAATATTCAGTATGGAATTGTCCAGTATATGTAATACATACGGTCCTAATATAATCCCTGTCACTAACATTCCAAGTAAACTCGGCAAATGGATCTGTTTACACACCCAGCCCAAAAACATTCCTACCAACATCATAAGTGCAATACTCAATAACATATCAATAACCCTCCTATTTTTTCATACAACAGGGTGCAAAAAAGCTGATAACCCTGTTTGCACAGAAGTCATCAGCTTATAATAAGCAGTTTTGGAATCAATTCCAAGGGAGAACCTCATTCCCTTTATCCATACTACCTTCCTTTCATGATGAAGTCAATCATTTTTTAGGTAGAAATTTTTTATAAAAACATCTGATTTAGATGAATCAAAATCAGGTTCTTTTTTGTTTTAGCCTCTAATTCCACGCTTTCTTCAAATCCCTTTGCCGTAAACAAATAAATATATTCCGGTTTCAGCTTCGCCTTTTCCAAGCAAAACAGATTCCATTCATAGTCCTCATAGGTGGTTAGCACATTTTCATATTTACAGAAAGAAACCATCACATGATTCTCATCGTCCTCCATAATGCCATCTATCGTACCGACTTTTCCAACCCACTCACTTGACCTTGTAAATTTATAAGGAAGTAAGTCATCGCTGTTTTGCTGGTTCATATATGCCATACAAAAGTCTTTGAAGTAAAAAGCTACATATGAATCAAGGTTCTTTTCTATACATTCGGCATAAAATTCTTCTTTAGAAAGCAGTTCCTGTTTCTCAAGATTCGGAAATATAAAAAAATACCAGAAATGTGCAAATGGATTTTGAATACGGTAGATTCCTTTTTGTGCATTGCTTCTTCCCTCGGTATCAAGAGAAAATACCTTTTCCACAAGTTCAAGCTCCATTAAATTTTTCAAATATACACTTATCTTTGCACGTGAAAATCCCGTTTCCAGATACAAATCATTTAACTTTGATTTTCCTTTTGCCAGCGCAGATAACAGGGTATTATAAACTGCTGTTTCACGTAATTCTGAGAGAATACAATAAGCTCCAAAAAACCAGATAGAAGAATTTTTTTCACAGATAATATTTCTGATATTTTCTGTAAGAGAAGATTCCTTATCCAATTGCGTCAGTAATCCCGGATTCCCACCCAAAATACTAAACAACGTCAGGCACTCTTTTCTCGAATACGTCGGAAACATCTTCTTAATATCAGGAAAAGAAAGCTCCTTTATCTTATAAAAGGCAGAAATACGTAGCGCAATGCTTCTCATACGTCGTATCATACTGTTTTCTACCCAGGCTATCGAAGAACTTGCTAAAATAACAAGTACATTTTTATTCTGAAAATTGCTGATAAATGCACTGACGGCTCTTACAAAATCATCGCTGGATTTTGCCAATATATGAAATTCATCTAAAATAAGAACCGTTTTCTCTTCTGTTCCTTCTATTCCCTCCTCTATCGAGAAGTTCCAGAGATTTTTCTGTTCTAAATCGGAGTCATGTTTGGCAAGATCATACCGATATGGCTTATTTTTCACAAATTCAAGCAGTAAACTTGTCTTTCCAATATTCTTTTGTCCATAAACTACGAGTAGCTGGCTTCCCTGCTTTTCGTATAACTGTTGTAAATATGTAAGTTCCGCCTCTCTGCCTAGTAACATATTTATTCCTATCTGCGTGTTTTATACGCGTATAATCAAAAGCAATGTAAAATATTTTTCACACCGTGCTCCTACATTTGTTTACTTAAAAGGATTTCCATTTCTTCATTCGTTTTTGGCTTGCCAATCAAAAATCCCTGAATCGTATCACAATCGATACTTTTCAAATACTCATATTGTTCTTTTGTTTCGACTCCCTCAGCGATTGTTTCGTAGCCCAATCTTTGTGCCATGGAAATAATAGATTCCACAATGATTCTACTTGGTTCATCTTTCATGATGGTATCTACAAAAGATTTATCTATTTTTAAAGTATTAATCGGAAGTCCTTTCAAATACGACAACGATGAAAATCCAGTTCCAAAATCATCTAAGGACACAGCGATACCATAATCACGTAACATAATCATTTTCTGAATCACATCATCAAAATCCTCAATTAAAACACTTTCCGTAATTTCCAATTCTACATCATTGCTGTCTACTTTATACTTTTTTAATGCATTCAGTAATTTCGATACAAAATCTTTACGTTTGTACTGAATGGCAGAAATATTAATGGATAATTTAAATGAATAATGATATTTCGCTTTCCATTCTGCATATGTTTTCAAGCTTTCATTAATTACCCAGTCACCAATCGGAATAATCAAATTGTTTTTTTCAGCAATTGGAATGAAAACAGTCGGACTTATAATATTTCCATCGATATCTCTCCATCGCATTAATGCTTCTACACCACGGAGAATATGGGTTTTAGTACAATATTGCGGCTGATAGCATAAGAAAAAGCAATTCATACCCATCGCTTCCTTCAGCTTATGTTCAATCACTACATTTTCCAAAAAATCATTCAATATTTCTGAATTAAAATACTGAATAGAACCTTTTCCATTTGATTTTGAACGAAACATAACGATTTCCGCATAATTGATTAATTCTACAGCACTTGTCGCCGCTTCCGGATACTCAGCTACGCCATAAGTGACTGACATAGTCAATTCTCTTCTGTCCGTCAGTAAAAAAGGTTTGGTAATACGCTCCTGTATTGTATTATACCTGAATCCGTGAAACTCACGGATTAATCATAGCAAGTTGCACAAAGTGTATTGTTTTCTTCGAAAGAAGTGTATCTTGTGCACTTGCCTGTTTTCAAATATCGTTTATTAAGCTGACGTTTAT
>JAQUYA010000097.1 GCA_028692055.1 Lachnospiraceae bacterium
ATCATCACATAAAGTAAACAACCCTTTATTTACAATTATAAAATAAATAAATGAAAAAAACGCAAGCAAAAAATTCAAAAAGAACGCTTGTGCTATGGGATTTTTTATTATATTTTTAACAATATCTTTTCTACCCAATAATAATTTTTTCATTTATAAATTTCCTTATTTTCATTTTTTATTTATGCAAATCCGCAGTCGGTCTTAAAATGTTACTTCTCCATCATGTGATAATAAGGAAACCGACTGTACCCCATTTACCTCATTCATCTTTTGGATAAATTCTGCTTCTTCTTTTACGCGCACTTCAATTACCATATCCAGTTGACCGGATGTCATATTTCTGGATTTTACCTTGTAAAATCTGCTAAACTCAGCTACCAGATTTGTAATACTGGTTTCGCTCTTTATATCTGAGGAATTTACCACTAAAATCATCGGTGACTTTGCAACAGGAATCCTGTCCAGCACAAATATAATAATGGTAACAATAATGGATAATAAAATGGCTACTTCATACAGACCTGCGCCACAGATAATACCAACACTTATCGACCAAAACAGGAATACCAAATCCATCGGATCCTTAATCGCCGTACGGAAACGTACAATGGACAAGGCACCTACCATACCCAGAGACACTACCACACTTGACTGAATCGTGATAATAATTGCCGCTGTAATCAGGGCTAACGCTGCAAGTGAAATATTAAAACTTTTATTATAAAATGACTTTCTTGTTATAATGCGGTAAATAAAGAAAATATATACTGCTAAAATACAAGTCATCAGTAATACAATTAGAATATCTGTAGTATTAATATCTGCAATGGAAAATGTTTCTAAAAATGATTTTTTAATAATGTCTTTTACGCTCATGAATGCGCCCCTCCTAAATTATACTTTCTGCATAAATAATATTTTGAATATGCTGTTTGCTGCAAATTCTCTATCTGCACGCCCCGGTAAATAAAGTCTGGAATATACGCATCGTATTTCACTTCCAATACATGATGACCACCCGGCATGATAGGCCGCATAGGAACATATTCCTCTAAAAACTGATTACAGGAAATACCGGAACGCACATTTTTATCAAATGTTACCCGCACGTTTCCATTCTGGTAGATATATGGGATTCTATCATACTCCACAATCACACGTGGCTGTAACAGGCGCGTTTGTATCTGTAAGCAGAATTTCCGATATACCGGTGAATCAACTGCGTTGATATCCAATGGTTTCCTGTCCATGATATCCCGGCATAATTTTTCTGTAATTGTACAGGATATTTTTCTTGTTTTCGCATGTTCTTTTCGTTTCAATTCCAGCTTAATATGTGCCGCATCATGGTTATAAATACGAATACGAAATTTTTCTCTGGGATCCGTTCCATTTTCATTTTCATAAAAGCAGGTATTCCCATAATCATCAAAATATAAGCTTCTGATGGTATAGATTCCATCTGCACCTGTATGCGGATCTATCTGCATTACCGTAGAAATACGGTTCTTCACACAAGCCAGTTGCGATTCGGTGCAAATATACTTTAGCTCATGTCTATATTCACTTGATATCATATCAAAACACACCTTTTTCAACTTTCCCATTCGCTTGTAAGAAATTCATTTCTCTTATGCAGGAAATTCTTTAGTTCCTCTACTTTTTCATAAAAAGTGGCCGTTTTTTCTTCTATTGTTACATCCTCATTGAATGTATTCCACCGATATGCATTCATCATATCTGCCTACAGGATGTAATCTGCCCTTTCCTGAATTTTTTCCGTTGCTTCTTTTTCTGTAATTGTCTTATATTCATCAAAATAAATGGCAATTGCCCTATTGCGAAATTCTTCCTGCTGATAAAGTCCATACCAATAATCCGAATCCTTCGTCTGTACACAGGCATAGAAACCAACCGGATCGAATAAGTCAATGCCTTCCTGCGTAATTCCAGAACCGGCAATTGCTTTGTCATAATCCCATGCAGGACCAGCAAAGAATTTTGTGCTCTCCTTATCATTTGGCTTATAAATAAACTGACTGGTAAATGCGGCATCCAGATTCTTTACCATTTCTTCCAGCAGGTATTTTCTCGCAAAGGAATCCATATCAATATAATCGCCAAAATAGGTCCCTGTGTAAGGACTGTAGCCGTCTTCTGAATAAATTGCATCTTCAAAATCCTGATATCTGTTTGCTTTATAAGATACCTGCGCATGTGATGCATATTTCGGACTTGAAAATACAACTGGCTGCATACGTGATGTCATAAATCCGCTTGCCTCCAGTCCATACCGGTCACTCATTTCTATTTCCAGCAGATATCCTCCGCTTAAATCCACGGGTTCCCTTGGAATTTGATATCCTTTTGTACTGTATAGTCTTCCCTGAGGCTCCATAAAGGTATCACATGTACTCAGGTCTTCAATATATTTATTCATTTTTTCAGTTTCTTTTTCAAGATTGTTAATCCTGATACGATTTTCACCGATTTCGATTTTTTCCATGAGCAGGTAATTACCTACATAATTACCATTGGCGTAGACATCTACATATTCGCTTTGCGGGGTATAAGCCAGTCCTAATTCCTGTGCCATGGAAAGCGCGGTTACATTTCGTATTAATGTATTATCAAATGCATTTGCAATCAAGAGCCATTTCTTTGCTGCTCCCATTCCAAATAAACTGGTCTCGCTCAATAGCTTCAACTGATACGATTTTTTATCTGTATCTGTCCAAGAGGCATTGCCCCTACAATGTATAGCTTCCATATCTCCTGCAAATTCTGTCTTTCCATTCGCTCTTAATATGGTAACCTTTCCACCTTCTTCATTCGCTTTATCCGTATGCAAATACTGAAGTGAACCAGAATTGGTATCAAAAAAAAGTGTAGCCACATTTGCTGACTGCATGACCTCTAATTGAAATATCTGTTCGTCATAGGATGTTGTAATCTCATGTGAGCCAAGCGGTAATGCACAGGTATCGCCATTCTTTATCCTTTTTCCATCTACAAATATTTCGTTTACAATAGACATATTAATTTTCAGAGAATCTGGATTTGCAGATGCCGGAAGAAAAATATAATATTTTCCGTCTTCCTCATTATACCACCAGTTAATCGCCATCTCAGCACCATTCTTGATGCTTGTATCTCCTAAGGGGCTCACTGTTATCGTAAATATCTGGCTTATGTCCGGCTCTGTCTGAACTCCAGAACCTTCATTTGCCATATTAGTCTGGATGTTTTCCAGCTCTAATTGTTTTTGCTGCTCCTCATAAATACTGCTTATGGCTGCCGTCCTGCGTAACAAAATAATCCCGACACCCAGCAGGCAGCCCAGTATTGCAACCCTAAGCAAGGTCTTTTTATAATAAAATAGAAATCTCATTCTGTTGCTCCCAATTACCTTCTCTATAACATTCAGTAACTTCATAATAATAGCACAAACGTCTGAAATTCGCAATTTATTGATGCACAAGCAAAAAGGGTATGTTTTTTGACATACCCTCTTTCTTGTTTTTTTATTGCACTTGCTGCTCCGGTTTCGTTCCCAATGTGACTGCAACTGTTTTTTCCTTGTATCCAGTAGGACTGCCCTGTTGAATCGTTACATCTACTGTCGTTCCGGCAGTATAGTATTGTAACATGTTCTGTAGTTCTTCCATACTGTTAACCGTGGAACCATCAAATTTAGTAATAATATCGCCCTTAATCATACCTGCATTTGATGCTGCAGTGCCTTCATATACTTGGGCAATATAGACGCCTTCCGGAAGTCCATAGGTACTCGCTGCATCACTGCTTACATCAACACCCGAAATTCCAAGATAGGCTTTTTCACCTTCTGCTGCCTTAATTTTCGTCGTTTTCGTCATCAAATCTTCAATAATTGGTTTTGCAGATGAAATCGGAATTGCATAACCCATACCTTCTACAACGGTACCGCCGATTTTATTTGAATTAATACCGACTACTTCACCATTCATATTCAGAAGTGCACCGCCTGAGTTACCCGGATTAATCGCAGCATCGGTTTGAATCAGCGAGCTGCTGCTTTCAGAGCCTGTACCTGTCGGTGTCGCTTGTTGTGTAGTATCCACGATGGATCTGTTTACTGCGCTGATAACACCTGTTGTAACGGATTGCCCGTATCCTAATGCATTACCAATTGCAATCGCCGGTTCACCGACTTTCAGGCTTTCCGAATCGCCTAATTTTGCAATTACAATGGCATTCTTTGTATCTGCACTCAGGGTATCCAGTTGAACCGCCATAACGGCCAAATCCATTCCAGAATCGCTGCCTTTCATCTGTGCATCTGCTTCTGTACCATCTATAAACTGCACTTTCAGGCTGTCTGCAGCTTCTACCACATGGTAGTTGGTAACAATCAGTAATTCACTGTCGCTTTCCCCAACGATAATCCCGGAACCACTTGCCGATTGCTCACTTTTCATTGTTTGTCCAAAGAAATCCTGTTGCTCTGCTATAAAGTTATTTGTTACCGATACAACAGAAGGCATTACATTATCTACGACATCTGTGACATCCGTAACTACAGCTGTAGCTGTCCTGGCCATACCATCTGTGTCAGCTGCCTGTGCTATTCCGGAAGCACCAGTACCCTCGGTAATCGCTGCATCCGCGGCATCCTGATTCTCCGTCACTTCATTACCCGACTGTACGAAAGTATCAATGGATTTTACCGCATAAAAAGAAATACCAGCAAATAATCCAAAGAATACGCCTAATGACACACATGCAATTGCCTTCTTTACAAATCCATTTACTTTTATTGGTTTTTTCTTTTTTGGTTCCTTTGGTGCCCTATTGCTATAACCATATGTGTTTCCATAGGCATCCGTATTTCCATATACATTCTGGCTTTCCTGTGCACCATACTGGTTTACATTTGTTCCATACGGGTAGTTCCTGTTCTGGTAGTTCACATTTTGATAATTGGCTTCGTTTGCATTGTTATTTCCCGTCTTACCAACATTTATACTTGAAGAATACATTCCATTGTCCGAAAAAGATGTGTTGGTACTCTCGGTGTTTGTTGTTTCGGTATTGCCACTGTAAGCTCCACCTACATATTCGTTTTCGTTCATAGTAATTACCTCTTTCCTTTTCTTTAATATGAGGTTAGTATAGCGTTGAATTGTGTCTTAATTGTGATAAAATTCTATATATTTTATTAAATAAACGTAACTATTCCACGGTAACGGACTTTGCAAGGTTTCTTGGTTTATCTACATCGCAGCCTTTGCCCACCGATACATAATAGGCAAATAATTGTAGTGGAATAATCGCTAATGAATTGGTAAAGTATTGATTCGTTTCTGGAATATAAATCACGTAATCCGCTGCTTTTTCAATATCGTAATTTCCCTCATTTGTGACTGCTAATACAAAAGCACCTCTGGACTTCACTTCGACCATATTGCTGATTGTCTTCTGGTATAAATTTTTCTGTGTAGAAACAGCAGCTACCAGGGTTCCTTCTTCAATTAAAGAAATGGTACCATGTTTTAATTCCCCAGCTGCATATGCCTCCGAATGTATATAAGAGATTTCTTTTAATTTTAGGGAACCTTCCAGTGAGATTGCATAATCAATACCCCTGCCAATAAAGAAAATATCTTTTGCTCCCACATAACGATTGGCAAATCGTTGAATCTTTTCCTTATTATTCAATAATAATTCAATTTGATCTGGTAGTCTCTTTAAGTCACCAATCAATGACGTAATCTCCGTCATGCTGACTGTTTCCTTCACTTCTGCTAATTTTATTGCCAATAAGTAAAGTGCAATTAGCTGCGCACTGTATGCCTTCGTCGTTGCAACTGAAATTTCCGGTCCTGCCCAGGTATACATTACATTATCTGCCTCCCTGGCTATGGAGCTTCCCACTACATTTACAATGCCAAGGACTTTAAAGCCTCTTTTCTTAGACTCACGAAGCGCTGCCAACGTATCCGCTGTTTCTCCTGACTGACTTATTACGATAACCATGCCGCCCTCTTCCAGAACAGGGTTGCGATAACGAAATTCCGATGCAACATCCACCTCTACCGGAACTCTGGCTAATTCTTCTATCACATATTTTCCGGTTACTCCGGTATGATAAGCCGATCCACAGGCTACAATATGAATTTTTTTAATTGCTTTCAGTTCCTCATCTGTCATATTCAATTCTTCGATTGAGATTTTATTACCCTTAATACGTGGACTCAGTGTATCCAGTACAGTCTTGGGCTGTTCATACATTTCCTTTAGCATAAAATGTTCATAGCCGCCCTTTTCTGCTGCATTTGCATCCCAGTCGATATGTACGGCCTCTTTTTGTACTTCTTCTTCATCTACAGTATAAAATTTGATTTCGTCTGCTTTTAAGCAGGCTACTTCCTGCTCATCTACATAGTATACATTTCTGGTATATTTCAAAATCGCAGGGACATCCGATGCAATAAATGCACCATTGTTGTTCTGTCCTACAATTAACGGACTTCCTTTTCGTACTGCAAAAATTTCATCTGGAAATTCTGCAAATAAAATACCTAATGCATAGGAGCCTTCTACGCGGTGCAATACCTTTGTAATTGCTTCCATCGGATTTCCTTTATAATAATAATCCAATAATTGCGCAATAACCTCCGTATCTGTTTCCGATATAAATTGATAACCTTTGCGGATTAACTTATTCTTTAAAGGAATATAATTTTCGATAATGCCGTTGTGAACTACTGCAATTGTTTCACTTGCATTAAAATGAGGGTGCGAGTTTACATTATTGGGAACCCCATGCGTTGCCCACCTGGTATGCCCAATGCCTACTGTACCCGGCATCGTTTCTCCACCATGTGTTAATTCGTCTAATACCTTTAGACGTCCGACTGCTTTGGTAATATTCACCTTTGTACCATCAAATATTGCCATTCCAGCAGAGTCATAGCCTCTGTATTCCAGCTTTGACAATCCGTCTAAAATAATTGCAGATGCCTGTTCCTTTCCAATATACCCTACAATACCACACATACAAGTTCCTCCTGGTGTTCAATTATTTTTTTCGGCTTCTGTCCGTCCGTATCCTTTTGTTGCATCTATAACTGTTGCTGCCTTTTTTAAATTATATCGATGCCAGTATTCTTTATTCATGGTGCATTTCATAATTGTTCTTCGAGATAAACTTTTATAATGATACCCCAATCTATATCCCATATATTTGTAACCACTTTTCACAAGGAGCATTGGTATTTTACTTGTCTTCTTCTGGGCCCTCAGATACGCAATTGTATTTTTCACCATACGTATGCCTTCGGATTCTGATGGCACATCGGCAAATATCTCACCATTGTCTGCCTGCGAAACACCTAAATCAAAGTTTCTTTGGAACTGCTCTTTGCAAGTATAATTGTGTGAATGTATCACCTCTGCCTCAGCTGTATATGCTATTTTATATCCAGCCTTTATTGCTTTTGCCGCATAAATCATATCTTCATTAAAAATAGTATGTGCACTAAAACCACCAAGCACATCAAATATCTCTCTTTTATATATGGCACAGACATTTGAGCAAAAATAGGTCTTAATTCCAAGTGTTGACAAATCCTGTAAACTCTTTGTCTGGCTCTTATCCGGATAATTAAAATTACGAGTATATTTTTCCGCAATATCGCAATCCTTTTCCGGTAACTGGCGCGCATAAGCCACCGCTATCTCCGGTTGTTCTAATGCTTTCACCATGTTTTCTACCAATGTATCATTTTCTGGAAGTGCATCCTGTGTCATACACATAAAGTAATCTGCTTCTGAGCGTTTAACCCCTTCATTTCTGGTCTTTCCATGATCAAACTCTTTCTTGGACAAATGATACACCTGTACATTACGATACTGTTCCAGAAAATTGGTACCATAAATTAATTGATTGTAATACTTCTCTTCCGTATTCATGAGTATAATTTTACGAATAGAATATGTTTGTTTTTCTAATCTTTTGATTAGTTCCAGAAACTTTTTATCCGGTTTATAGGTCGGAATAAGTACATCTACACTCTTCATAATATTTTCGCCAGCTTCCCTCATGTTCAAAGATAAAGGAGCCCTATTCTCATTGGCCCCTTTACGCTATTTTGCATTCATTCTATTTTCTATTTCTATTTGCATTTCTATTATTATCTATTCTGCATTCCCACTACTCTTGCCTACATAGGATGCGGTATCGTTTTCTATTTGTTTGCTATATTCTTTTACACTGTCAGATGCAACATAATCCTGTGCATCAAATAAGAATTTGTGGAGTAATTCCACATTTTCAGCTAAAGAAACTGGTACTACACAGCTTCCTTTTTTGCCAATATTTCCTGTTGTCCTATTTGACTCAAATGGGAATCCAGTATTATCTGCAATTGTGTAATCAGCCACACCACCTAGCAATGAGATTATTTCATCCAGGCTAAGCGAGGTAGATACCTGTGGGAACACCTTATTTGCAATGCTGTTTAAAGTAGATGGAGAAGCTTTCTTTGCCTTCTCAGCTACTGCCATCAATACTTCTCTTTGACGTTCTGCACGTTTAAAGTCATTACCCTTTGTATAACGGATTCTGCAATAAGCTGTTGCCTGCATACCATCTAATTTCTGTAATCCCGTACTCTTAACCGGCGTATAATCTCTACCCAAATCTTCTGCGATACATATCTGATAGTTGTTTAAGTGGTCAATCTCTGCATCATCTACTTCGATTTCCACGCCGCCTAATTCATTAAT
>JAQUYA010000098.1 GCA_028692055.1 Lachnospiraceae bacterium
CGCGTTTCTGACAATGACATTTTCTTTTTGAACTCTAAAATTTTCTACGCATTATTCGGAAGTCCCACACAAAGTTCGGCATATTTACGTCTGTACCGTGAAAATGTATTCTACTATATCAAAGCAGTCACAGATAGTTTCTGACATAATTAAAATATAACTCAATATCTTACAATTTTTAAGTGCCTTTATTATGGTTAGTACATGAGAATATTTGTGGCTGCTTCATAAATGTAGAACTCGTTTCAGATAGCGTGGGGCGTCCCTTCTGTTTGCTTCCTGTAACATTTGGAATTATGCTTAGAAAATATTAGAGTTCAAAAAGAAAATGGCATTACCAGAAATGCGAATGCACGATGCATTCGCAAAGAGTCTTGCGACACGATGTCGCATAAGACACTGGTTTCGTACGTCTTAACAAACGTAACACATTTTCTCTTTGAACTCTTAGATTTTCTTGCATAATGGAAAGTTACAGGAAGCAAACAGAAGGGACGCCCCACGCTATCTGAAACGCTCCACATCCTCCCGTGCAGCCACTCATTGTCAATGCACAAAATTAAAATTCTACAAAGTCAGGTATTTGAGTTCGGATTCCAGTTCCTCCGGTGTTTCATACGAACCGGCATGAAGTTTTGTAATGACTTTATCCAAATGCAGATAGGCCTGTGAAATTTTAACGTTGTAATGTGAGATAAGGTCTGTATAAAGTGGGTTTGTATTTAAAACAGTACGTACTTCCTTAGAAAAGGGACAGAACTGAAACAGTATACCGCGAGTTACTTTGTTTAATCGTGGTGAACCTTTTCCTTCATATAAAATCCATATGAGATAATCGCGGATAAATACCTCCCGAAAGTTGTTTTTCGCTTTTTGGAGAGCTGCTTTTACCTGTTCCTTTGCCTGTGTGGATAAATCATTATTTTTACGGTAGAACTGCAAGTATTCGGTGTAAAGACTGGTAAGGGAAGGGTCAGATACATCATTCCAGCGAGCACCCTGTACACGCTTGCACATTTCCCAACGATATTCTCCCGTTAGACGGATAAAGAGAACATCTAAATCTGTAATGCAGAAAGAGGATATCATCATTCGCGCATGTGTCTGTCGATTACGTCCCTCAATTTCCTGCCACATGACACCACGGTTACCCACATTTGGCATTAAGATAATATCAGGAAGCAATTCATTATGGATATATTCTTTTCCAATTTTGCAATCTTCATTGGAGTAAATGCTTTCGTGATAATAAGCAGAATAATCAATTGAGCGTATGGTATCAAGAGCTTCCGTTATTTTTTCCGGAGTTACCATCATGGATTCCATGGATTTTAGGATATTCTGTTCGGACAATATAGGGCAGAAGGTAGTGATACGACCAAAGGTAACCTTATTTACTATAGGAACCATATTATGCAATTCATACATGACTTTTTGAGAGGTGTCCTGCAGCATACGCTGTTCAATATCGGAATCAATTTGCCCAGTTACTTTCATCTCGTGCACATATGCCGTATAATCGACATCGAATTCATTACGGCTCGGTTCCTTTAATCCGTGGTAAATTGCATTTAACCATTCATATAAGGTGTAGACACCAATGGCAGGAGCCCCACAATAAGAATCAGCAATGGAATATAGGTAGGTCGCATTTTGAATTCCGGCAAGAACTTCATCCACGTAACCAAAGTTAAGAAACATTTTGATAATGGTAGGAATATTTTTATCCTTAACACTTAATTGGAAAATAGAATTATATACTTCATAAAATAACTTTGTGATTTCCATACGTAATTTTCGTGTGTGGTCATCATCCGCATTTTTATCCAGTAATTGCTTAAAAGCAATGATTTTTTCCTGAAATTTTTTGGATATTTCTTCTGGGCAGTCTGCATACTGCAGAATTGTATTTAAGGAGCCGGACAGTGTAGAAATTGCAGATCCCTTTAGAATAGATTCAGGGGTATCCTCTGCGATTGCATCGTTTGCTTTCCGATCCATCCGTGCATTAGAAATGATTTCCTTATATTCATTAATGCGTTTCTGGAAATAAAGAGAATCAATAGCGGGATTGCCCTCCAACTGAATCGTAAGACGGCTAATCGTAGCATCCAAGGCAAGAGAGTCGCAGCCGGATTTGGAGGCAGAACAATACAAATCTGTCAACATTGCAAATAAATCTAATTTTTGACTATTTAATAATAAGGTGGACAAAGAGGAATTATAGCTGTTAACGGCATCAGTTACCTGATATATATGATGGATGTCATTGCTTGCCTTACACAGCATACCAAGACAGATGGCAGGATTATGCTGATACATAAGTGCTTTTGTCTGGGAGTCAAGTCCTTTTAAAGCATCATAATAATTAGAATTCCAATCCTCCAGCCGGTCAGTTAAGACGAGTGGCTTGATGTTTTCCAAACCTTCTAATGTTTTTGCAGGTTGTGCATATTGAAGACATAAGGACTTGTATTCTTCATAGCTTTCTAATAAATATTGATATAATTTATCGGAGAAGAAGGTAGACATGACATAACTGTCACATATTTCGCAGGCCTGTCGAATAATGGAGGTTGCAAATAATAATGCAATGTCATGATTATTGTATATAATATCGGATAAATCACTGGGGGTTTTGCAAGGATACATAAGCAGCGTGGTAGTTTCTAAAGTAGTGTAAGTAGTAAAATGCCTGCCAAAGCAGATATCGGAAATTCCGATGACATCCCCCATTTTTAATTGAAGCTCGCCATATGGAAGACTGGCTCTGACGGATCCTTTGGAAATAAGTGCAATGTATTCAAGTGGTTCATCAGTCTGAATTACCACGGTATCTTCAGCAAATTCTTGTGCGGTCATGATTATACCTCCTATTTTCTATATTATACTAACAGCACGACTTAAATACAATAAAAATAAAAGGAATTCGTGTCATTTTTTGTGAACTACTAGTGTACTTTTCTGGATTTTATGATAAAATAGTGATAACGTGTGGGAGGTTTATGTGGATTATGGAAAAAGAAAAACGAAGTACAGACGGAATTGTTCAAGAGTATAAAGCAGATGTACATAAACTAATACGGTTTATTCCATGGTTGGAAACAAAAGTAGGCGCAAAGGTAGCTAGTACCTATGCAGACGACGATTTGGGAAAATCATCGATTACATTTCCTGTATATGACAGTACCTTACTGAGCTTTATAAAGGAGATAAAAAGTACAAAATTTCTAGATAAGAATTACGCATATGCATATTCAAGAATACGTATGAAAACGAGTCAGGACGAAAAAAGCGCAATTCAACAAGCACGTATTCAGGATATGGATTTGCTAAGTGGAATTCTTTCCAAATATGCAATAAAAGGAATGTCAAAAGGAAGCGTATGGACAGAGGGCGTAGAGAACGGCGTGTTTCTGGAAGTGCTGTTAAAGCTTCGTGAATTAATAGAGTTTTATGAGGGTCCATTAAATTAATACCGGGACTTGAGTAATAGGAGAGTTTACGCGAAAGGCATGGTTACTGACATGGGAGAGAAATCTTTACAGAAAAAGAAATTCATTTTAGAAACAGCGAGAGATGTGTTTAGAGAAAAGGGATATAAGAAGGTCACGATGAAGGACATCGTTGATAAGTGTGAAATCAGCAGAGGTGGTCTTTACCTATATTTTGACAGCACTAAGGAGCTGTTTGAAGAAGTATTGCGTATGGAAACAGAGGAAACAGATGATGTATTTACAGGTGCGATTAGTAAAGAGGCAACCTGTACTGATATTCTGTTACTTTTTTTTAAGGAACAGAAAAGAGAACTTCTGCGTAAAAAGAAGACCCTTACCGTTGCAATCTATGAATTCTTTTTTGAAAATAAAGTACCCAAAAAGGAAAACCATATCCGTAATCAGTTTGAGATTGGTGTAAAGATTATGGAACAGTTGATTACAGATGGTGTTGAAAATGGTGAATTCTATTGTGAAGATGTGGAAGGGATGGCACGCAATATTATGTTTGTAATAGAGGGAATGAAGATTACCTCTCAGACGATGGGATTGTCAGAAGAAATGATAGATTATGAATTTGGATTTATCGTACAGGGACTTGTAATAGAAGAATAAACAGATAAGAGAAGAACTTCAGGGAAGGCATATGCTGACCTTGAAGTTCCTTTTTATATGCCAGATAAAAATAATATGGTTTACCGAATTATTCAGCGACTTCATCAGTAAGGCATTGAAAAAAAATTGAAATTAAGTATAATAGATATGATGCAGTCTTTACTGCATGCGTTACGACATACGGGTAACAGAAAAAAGCAATGAATCATACGGAGGATTATCATGGGAAATGTGAAACGCATCTATGTAGAAAAAAAGGAGGCCTATGCAGTAAAAGCAAAAGAACTGCAAGAGGAAATCGAAAGTTTTTTAGGCTTAAATGTAAAAAACGTTCGTATTTTTATTCGTTATGATGTGGAAAATTTATCA
Organism: Lachnospiraceae bacterium; assembly: GCA_028692055.1. Lineage (GTDB taxonomy): Bacteria > Bacillota > Clostridia > Lachnospirales > Lachnospiraceae > SZUA-378. Next base: position 4,482 of record JAQUYA010000098.1, read on the forward strand.
GATGCTACTTTTGAAACGGCATGTAAAACAGTATTTTCAGAACCACCAGTTGATATTTTATATAAGGAAAGTTTTGAAATGCCAGAAGGTGCAAGAGTATTCAGTGTAGAATTTTTACCTGGACAATTTGACCAGCGTGCGGATTCCGCAGTACAATGTGTGAAGTTTTTAAAAGAAGATGAAGAACCAATTATTAAAACAGCAGTAACTTACTTACTGGAAGGTACTATTTCCGATGATGAATTTGATAGAATAAAAGGTTATTGTATCAACCCGGTTGATTCCAGAGAAACAGATATGGTAAAACCGGAAACTTTAATAACCGATTTTGAAGATCCAGCAGATGTGAAGATATTTGATGGATTTCGTGCAATGCCAGAAGCAGAATTAAAAGAATTATATGCGTCCTTAAATCTTGCAATGACCTTTAAGGATTTTCTACATATTCAGAATTATTATAAAAAGGAAGAAGACAGAGATCCGTCTATGACCGAAATTCGTGTACTGGATACCTATTGGTCAGACCATTGCCGTCATACGACTTTCTCTACTGAATTAAAAGATGTGGAATTTGAAGATGGTTATTACAAGACACCAATCGAAACTACCTATCAGAGCTATCTGGATACCAGAGAGGAGATTTTCAAAGGCAGAGAGGACAAATTTGTCTGCTTAATGGATCTTGCTCTTATGGCAATGCGTAAATTAAAAAAAGATGGTAAATTACAGGATCTAGAAGAATCTGATGAAATCAATGCATGTTCTATTGTAGTACCTGTGGAAATCGATAAGCAGGACGGAAATGGACCAGTGGTGGAAGAATGGCTGGTTTGCTTTAAGAATGAAACCCACAATCATCCAACAGAAATCGAACCTTTTGGTGGTGCTGCTACCTGTCTGGGTGGAGCAATCCGTGACCCGTTATCCGGCAGAGCCTATGTATATCAGGCAATGCGTGTGACGGGTGCCGCAGACCCTACGGTTCCGGTAGAGGATACCTTAAAAGGAAAGCTGTCACAGAAAAAATTAGTAAGTGGTGCGGCACATGGTTATTCTTCTTATGGTAATCAGATTGGACTGGCAACCGGATTTGTAAAAGAGATTTATCACCCTAATTATGTAGCTAAGAGAATGGAAATCGGAGCAGTTATGGGAGCAGCACCGAGAAGTAATGTAATCCGTGAAAATTCCGATCCGGGAGATATCATCATCCTATTAGGTGGCAGAACGGGACGAGATGGCTGTGGTGGAGCAACCGGTTCTTCCAAAGTACATACGGAAGCTTCCATTGAAACCTGTGGTGCAGAGGTACAAAAAGGAAATGCACCGACGGAACGTAAAATTCAACGTTTATTCCGTAGAGAAGAAGTGAGTAAATTAATTAAAAAGTGTAATGACTTTGGTGCCGGTGGTGTGTCAGTAGCAATTGGGGAACTGGCAGACGGTCTGGTTATCGATCTGGATTCTGTTCCTAAGAAATATGCAGGACTGGATGGAACGGAATTATCCATTTCCGAGTCACAGGAAAGAATGGCAGTCGTTATTGATCCAAAGGATGTAGATACATTCCTGGCCTATGCAAAAGAAGAAAACTTAGAAGCAGTACAGGCAGCCGTAGTTACCAAAGAGCCTAGACTGGTGTTAAAATGGCGCGGAAAAGAAGTCGTTAATATTTCCAGAGCATTCCTGGATACCAACGGTGCGCACCAGGAAACACAGGTAAAAGTAGATATACCAAGCAGAGAAGACAATTATTTTAAAAAAATAGCAACGCCAAAAGTAGAGTTAGCCATAAAAAATGATGACGTGAAAGCAGCCTGGCTTGCTGAGTTGAATGATTTGAATGTATGCTCACAAAAAGGACTGGTAGAAATGTTTGACGGTTCGATTGGAGCAGCCAGTGTGTTCATGCCTTATGGCGGACAGTATCAGTTGACAGAAACACAGACTATGGTTGCAAAACTCCCAGTGCTAAAAGGAAAGACGGATGTTGTTACCATGATGAGTTATGGTTTTGACCCTTATCTCTCTTCCTGGAGTCCATACCACGGAGCAGTCTATGCAGTGATGGAATCCATGGCAAAGGTAGTAGCAAGCGGTGGAGATTATAAGAAGATACGTCTTACATTCCAGGAATATTTCAGACGTATGACAGAGGATCCAAGCCGTTGGAGTCAGCCGTTTGCAGCACTTCTGGGTGCGTATGATGCACAGATAGGATTTGGACTGCCATCGATTGGTGGTAAGGACAGTATGTCAGGAACCTTCAACGACATCGACGTTCCGCCTACACTGGTTTCCTTTGCAGTAGATGTTGCAGATTATCAGGATATCATTACACCGGAATTAAAAGAAGCAGGAAACGTACTGGTTCAATTCATAATTGAAAAAGACGAATATGATATCCCAGTATACAAAGAGGTAATGCATCTGTATGAGGAAATTGCTGGATTGATTTCCAATAAGACAATTGTTTCTGCCTATGCATTAGATGCAAAAGGTATTGTAGCAGCGGTAAGTAAGATGGCATTTGGTAATCATTTAGGTGTTGAGATTGCCGACGAATTAGAATTAGAGGATTTATTTGCAAACGGACTTGGTGACATCCTTGCAGAAGTTCCGGTAGAAGCATTACAGAATATTGAAGCGGAGTATACAGTAGTTGGTAAAGTAACAGAGAAAGACTTTACGTATAAGGATACAACGATTACTTTGGAGGAGGCATTGCATGCATGGAATTCCAAATTAGAAAAAGTATTCCCAACGAAGGCCGGAAAAGAAACCACACCAATTGAAACAAAACTATACCAAGCAGATTCTATTTATATATGCAAACAAAAACAGGCAAAACCAACGGTGTTCATTCCGGTATTCCCAGGTACGAACTGCGAATATGACAGTGCAAAAGCATTTGAAAGAGCCGGAGCAAATGTCATTACAAAGGTATTTAAGAACTTAACACCGGAGGATATCAGAGATTCTGTAGAAATCTTTGAGAAGGCAATCGGGCAATCACAGATTATTATGTTCCCAGGTGGATTTAGTGCAGGTGATGAACCGGATGGAAGTGCGAAGTTCTTTGCTACCGCTTTCCAGAATGCAAAAATCAAAGAAGCAGTTATGAAATTATTGAATGAAAAAGATGGACTTGCATTAGGTATCTGTAATGGATTCCAAGCGCTTGTCAAATTAGGTCTGGTACCATTTGGAGAAATCGTAGGGCAGACAGAAACATCACCTACTTTGACCTTCAATACCATTAACCGTCATATCTCTAAGATGGTATATACAAAAGTTGTGTCCAATAAATCCCCTTGGTTACAGCAGGCAGAACTTGGTAAAACTTATGTAAACCCTGCTTCTCACGGAGAGGGACGTTTCGTAGCACCAAAAGAATGGATTGATCAATTATTTGCCAATGGACAGGTCGCAACGCAGTATGCCGACTTTAATGGAAATATCTCCATGGATGAAGAATGGAATGTCAATGGTTCCTATGCTGCTATTGAAGGTATCACATCACCGGACGGCAGATGCTTTGGTAAAATGGCACACTCCGAACGTAGAGATACTGCAGTTGCAATCAATATCTATGGTGAGCAGGATTTGAGAATCTTTGAAGCAGGAGTTGGCTACTTTAAATAATTTCTTAAGAACAACTTCATACTATCTTCATAAAAACAGGTAAGGATTCCGTTATTTATTTTACGGAGTCCTTTTTATGTATGCAGAACACATAATTTTCACATTCCTAACAAAATTTGGAAACATTTATAATTTATAATATAGCTTATGTTTAAATACGTTAATGTGGAGGAATATAAGTGGAAACGATAAAAAAGGCATGGAAGGAAAACAGAAAACGCTTTGCCATTATATTATGTATCATACTATTGTGTATGGGCGTGATTGCTGCCGGTATTATTTACTATGTGATGAGCCAGAGAAGCAGAATGGACAATGGAAGACCGGGAGGCATGGGAACCATGCAGTCAGATGGTTCGATTGTAGCGAGTGGAACAACGATGGTAGGAATGGTAGAAGATTCCTATGACATTGATTATCTGGACGATGACTTATATATAGAAGAAGTATATATTTCCAGTGGGGATGAAATACAGGCAGGAGACCCTATC
>JAQUYA010000019.1:0-27407 GCA_028692055.1 Lachnospiraceae bacterium
TGTGAGGGAAACATATTGAATTGCTTGCCATTTTTGATAATCAAATTATTCCCCCTCTCTTATTTTTCAAAGTCCATTTTTATGATAATTTTCGACTAACGCGAATCAAGCAAATATAAATAATCTTCAAAACTAACCTAGAAGTTTTTCTTCTAGATTAGTTTTTTCTTCTGAATTTATTTTATCGTTTTCTTTTAAATAATTCTACTAAATCATCCCAAAATGCTTAAGTGCATCCTTAATTGCCTTCTCTTTATCTTCTGGGCACTTCGGCTGCTTTGCATTCTCGGTTTTAGGCTTATTAAAACACTCCCCTACATCAATACCACATTTCTTTTTTATCTGTGCAATATAAAGGTTTGAAACCATTAACCCAGTCTCTTTCAACACATACTGCTGAATCTCATTATAAGTTGCTTTACTCTCTGCTGATGTTACATCCAACCCATCCAAGTCCAAATCCACTTCTATATGATTATCCGCTTTTCGTTGGGACAACAAAACAACCGTCTCGACATGCACCGTATGCCCGAACTGGTCAACTGCACGCACCTTTTCCAGCCGATAATCTTTCTCACACAAAATTGCCAAATCTCTGGCGAGAGTTGCAGAATCGCAGCTTACATATACGATTCGCTCCGGCTGCATTTTCAACATGGTTTGCAGGCATTGCTCGTCGCAGCCTTTTCGTGGTGGATCCACCACGATGACGTCCGCATGGATTCCTTCTTCCGCATATTTCTGTGGGAGAACTTCCTCTGCTTTCCCGACATAGAACTCTGTATTCTGGATTCCGTTTATATCTGCATTGCGTCTGGCATCTTCAATTGCCTGCGGCACGATCTCCACACCATAGACCTGTTTCGCTTTCTGCGATAAGAAAAGGGAAATGGTTCCGATACCGCAATACAGATCCCATACGGTTTCCACTCCTTTTAAATCTGCATATTCCAATGCCAGACCGTATAACTTCTCTGTCTGAACTGAGTTCACCTGATAAAAGGATAATGGGGATATCTGAAACTGAATCGCTCCAATAAAATCCGTAATATATGCTTTTCCCCATAGCTTTACTATTTCTTTACCCATAATGACATTTGTATTCTCTGTATTGACACTAAAGGAAATACTTGTCATTTTATCAAGTTTACATAACTCATTTACCAGTTTTTCAGAAGCCGGAAGCTTCTTTCCATTGATTATAAGGCAAACCATAATCTCTCTTGTCTTATGTCCAATACGGATTAATACATGACGTACTAAGCCTTTTCCTGTCTCTTCATTATAGGCACTGATCTGATTTTCTTTCATATATTTTAAAACAATTTTTAAAATCGCTTCATTCTGGATATCTCCGATACAGCAATCCATATTCGGAATAATCGTATGGGTTCTTCCTGCATAAAATCCGGTAATAATATTTCCTTCTTTATCTGCTCCAATTGGAAATTGCGCTTTATTGCGATAGTGGTAGGGCTCTTCCATTCCAATAATTGGCTCCATAACAGCATCAATCATACCTTCCTCAAATTTACCAATTCGAATCAGATTATTGCGTACCTTCTTCTGCTTGAATTCCAACTGTTTCTGATAGTCCAGTGCCTGTATCTGGCAGCCACCGCATTGCTTATGATAGGTGCAGCGTGGCGTTACCCGATAAGGGGATGGGGTGATAATCTTATCCACCCTTGCATATGCATAGCTTTTTTTTGGCTTTACAATCTTTGCATCCACGATATCGCCAACGATAGCATCTTTAATAAAGAGGGTATAGCCATCTACTTTCCCGATGGCCTCACCCTCATTTCCGATATCCTCTATTACTACTCTTACCACTTCATTCTTGTTCAAAATTCTCTCCTTACAGGGTGGTGACTCTGATATTGGATTCAAATAAACGGTTATAACCCAGCCAGCCCTGCTCTGTGCTATTCTGTAATAATTCGGTAAAGGTCTGCATTTTGGCATCTGTATTATCTGCCATATTCAATGCAACTGCTTCCATCAATGCCGGTTTCTTTGGAGAACCATATTCCAGTTCACCATGATGCGCTAAGATACAATGCTTTAACTGATTTGCAATATCCACTGGAAAACCATCAATTTCACGAATTTTCTCACTTATCATTTCTGTTCCCATTACGATATGACCTAATAAATTTCCTTCATTTGTATAGTCGTTCTCCGGGAAAAGTGACAGTTCTTTCGTCTTACCTATGTCGTGGCAAATAGCTGCACTGATTAACAAATCTTTCTTGATCATTGGATAATTCGCACAGTAATATGCACATAGATTCGTAACACTCAGCGTATGCTCCAGAAGTCCACCTACAAAGCCGTGATGAACGGTTTTCGCTGCGGAGGATGCCTTAAATGATTTAATAAAATCAGTATCTTCTACAAAAAAAGCTTCCATCATTCTCTTTAAATAGCTATTCTCTATCTGTCCAATATATTTTAAGACTGCTGCATACATTTCATCCATATTTTTAGAGGAAACCGGCAAATAATCTGCGGCATCATATTCGCCCTCCTGACACAATCTGGTTCTCTTGATACTTACCTGCAAAGCTCCCTGAAAGCTGCTCACATCTCCATATACCTCTACGTAATCCAAAGCGTCAAAATCTGCAATTCCCGCACTGTTTGGATCCCATATTTTTGCATCAATCGTTCCTGTCTTATCCTGTAAAATTACATTTTCATAGGACTTACCGTTCTTCGTTACTGCTGCCTGCTTATGTTTGCAGAGGTAAATATCAAATACTCTGTCTCCATCACTATAATCTTTAATATATTTCATGTTATTCGATTCCTTTCAATCTGTTTTCTACTGCATATTTTTCTATTCCTATTCAGGGTCAAAAGAGGAGCGCAGCTTGGGTTAGTCCTGACTATCCAGTTTTATGGTAAGTTCCATCTCACGATATTCTTCCTTGCCCTGACGCATAATCGTAAGCTTTACTTCATCATCTGGCTGATATCCCAATAGAGCATCTACATACTGTGCCATATTCTCGATTTTATCCGCACCAATCTGTACGATAACATCTCCGCTTTGTATTCCGGACTGCATCGCTGGTGAATCCATGTTAATTTCAGTAACAAATGCACCAAAAGGAACACCCTTATTGAGGTTCGCCTGTGCCGTCACATCAATTGCCTCGATACCAAGATATGCCATCTTCTGCCCATTTGACAGCTTTTGAATGGTCTTCTTCAATTCTGAAATACCAATCGCAGACACCAGATTCTGCGTATCTTCTTCATTGTATCCCATATCTATGACTCCCACGATTTTACCACTCATGTCTAAGATAACACCGCCTGCATTCGGGCTTCCATAGATATCTGTCGTCATTAATTTATAGGAATTGTCGGCAACACTAATGGTATTTCCAACAGAAGTCAACATTCCATAGGCAACAGAATTGCCGGTGCCCATGGGTGTACCTATCGCAATGATGGCACTACCCAGTAAATTGTTCGAATTAGAGCTTCCAAGGTCCGCCATGGTAATGGCATCCTTCGTATCCGCACCGACACTTTCCAGGGGAATACTGATAATGGATAATCCGGTAATCGCATCCGATGCACGCAGATTTCCTGTCGCCTGCTCGCCATCACAGAAGGTTACCTGTATGGTTTCCGCTTCCTCTACCGTCTTTTTATCTGCTAATACTAAGAGTTCTTTCCCATTATCCGCAAGCAGCAGGCCGGAGGTTTGTCCTTTGCTTTCATAGGGATTATTAAACCAGTCCACATCCGAAGTCACACCCACGACTGTCACCATGCTCTTTTGGCTTTCTTTGGCAATCTCATACATTTTATCATACAGAACCTGGTAATCCTTGATTTCTATCTCACTCTTATCCGCTTCTGTCATTTCCTCTGTCTGGACTTCTTCTGTACCATTTTCCTTAAATGGAATCTGAACCTGGGATTGTAGCATATCCTCTGGAAGCATTTCTTCCTCCACCTCTGGAAATGTTACCTGCTTTGGTTCTTCCTCCGGATAGAGCATGTTACTAAACAGTGGCTCTAATACAAGGAATGTAAAGCATGCGATCAAGCCAAAAATAACTGCCATTGAAGCTGTTAAAATCGTGCGTCGTACCAGTTTTTTACGATTGACCGGACGTTCTTTAATCTTTTCTTTCATAAATTCAAAGTCTTTATCTGCAACCAGTTCTCCTGATGCACCTATTTTTTCCTGTCGGCTGGCTGGTCGATATTCACTTGTTATAGGTTCCTTTTTACCCGTTTGCTGCAAGTCTTCTTTTCTTTCTTCCTGCTCACTCATTGTAAACCAAGCCTTTCTCAAATCCATCGCTGTCTCTACCCAGATAAATACAGTCAATAGACGTCCAAAAAATACTACAAGTCTAAGTATATCATAGTATTTTTTATTTTTCTATGGTATCATAAAACTTGATTAAGATGTTTGTGCCTGCGCTACAAGAGTGCAGTCTGAGAGAAAGGCATGATTATTAACATGAATGAAAAAGTATTACGCGTTTTAGAATTTCATAAAATTATTGCAAGTTTGGTTGACCGTGCTTCCTCAGTACCTGGGAAACAGCTTTGTACTGAATTAAAGCCTTCTTGCGATATGGATATGATTACAAAAGAACAAACCGAAACCGCAGATGCACTTACTCGTCTATTTCAAAAAGGCAGCATCTCTTTTTCGAATAATAAAGATGTACGTCCCTTTTTAAAAGCATTGGAAATAGGAAGTATTTTATCTGCAGGTGAATTATTAAAAATAGCGAATGTATTAGAATGCACGAGCCGTATCAAAGCCTATGGCCGTAGCGATAAAGAAGATAGCCTCCGGGATTCCCTTAGCGACTACTTTGACTGTCTGGAACCCTTGACCCCACTCAGTCAGGAAATCCGTCGTTGTATCCTCTCTGAAGAAGAAATCAGCGATGATGCAAGCAGCAATCTGAAGCACATTCGTCGCAGTATTGGATTAACCAATGATAAGATTCACACGCAATTAACCAGTATGGTAAACCGCAGCTATCGCTCTTACTTACAGGATGCCGTCATTACCATGCGTGATAACCGTTACTGCATTCCGGTAAAATCCGAATATAAAAATCAGGTTTCCGGTATCGTACACGACCAGTCCTCTACCGGTTCTACTTTATTTATCGAACCGTCTGCCGTTGTAGAATTAAATAATCAGCTAAAGGAATTAAGTATTAAAGAAAAAGAAGAAATCGAAGTCATTCTCGCTGGTTTAAGTGTACAGACAGCAGACTATATTGATGAAATTACGGTAAACCAGAATACGCTTACCCAGCTTGACTTTGTCTTTGCAAAAGCAGGTCTTGCCATGGATCAGAATGCAACAAAGCCGATTTTTAATACCGAGCATATTATTCATATTCGCAAGGGACGTCATCCTTTACTCGATAAGAAAAAAGTAGTTCCGATAGATGTAAATCTTGGCCGCGACTTTGATTTGCTGATTGTTACCGGTCCGAATACCGGCGGTAAAACAGTTTCTCTGAAAACAGTAGGACTGTTTACTTTAATGGGCCAATCCGGTCTGCACATTCCTGCACTGGATCGCTCAGAATTATCTGTTTTCAAAGATGTATTTGCAGATATTGGAGACGAACAGAGTATTGAGCAGAGTCTGAGTACTTTTTCCTCTCATATGACAAATATTGTATCTGTTTTAAATCAGGCAGATGCCGATACCCTATGCCTGTTTGATGAATTATGTGCCGGTACTGACCCAACAGAGGGCTCGGCTCTTGCCATTGCCATTCTACGATTCTTACATGACCGTGGCATTCGTACCATGGCAACGACGCATTATAGTGAACTGAAGATTTTTGCACTTTCCACTCCCTTTGTAGAAAATGCCTGTCAGGAATTTAATGTGGATACCTTAAGCCCGACCTATCGTCTGTTGATTGGTATTCCCGGCAAAAGTAATGCTTTTGCGATTTCCTCCAAACTCGGCCTGTCAGATGCCATCATTGATTCTGCAAAGGAAGAAATCAGTGCAGAAAATGAAAGCTTTGAAGATGTATTGGCAGACCTTGAAATCAGTCGTAAAACGATAGAAAATGAACGGCTTGAAATTGCTTCTTATAAGGAAGAGATAGAGAAACTGAAACACCAGTTGACCGAAAAACAGGAACGCCTGGAGCAGTCCAAAGATAAAATTTTACGGGAAGCAAATGAAAAAGCGCGGGATATTCTACAGGAAGCCAAAGATGTGGCAGATGAAACCATTCGCAATTTCAATAAGCATGGTTCCACCCTGTCCGTAAAGGAAATGGAGCAGTCCAGACAAAAGGTACGGGATAAAATTTCCGAACGAAATGAGCATCTGGTATTAAAATCTGCACCTCAGAAAGCTGCCGGAGCAAAGCCTGTTAAATTAAAACTCGGTGACAGTGTTCGCATTCTTTCCATGGGTCTGAAGGGAACGGTAAGCTCACTGCCGGACCAGCGTGGTAATCTGTTTGTACAATGCGGTATTATTCGTTCGCAGGCAAAGATAGACGATGTCGTTCTCATTGAAGATGATGATATTACCCAAAAATTACCCGGTCGTTCTTCCTCCGGCCGCATGAAAATGTCAAAATCTGCTACTATATCTACCGAAATTAATTTATTGGGAAAGACCGTAGATGAAGCAATTGCATCTTTGGATAAATATCTGGATGATGCCTATTTATCCCATTTACCAAATGTGCGTATTGTCCACGGAAAAGGAACCGGTGCCTTGCGCAAAGCGGTACAGAGTTATTTACGAAAGGTAAAATATGTCGAATCCTTCCGCCTCGGTGAATTTGGAGAAGGTGACGCAGGTGTCACAATTGCAGAATTTAAGAAATAATATGGAAAAACATATTCAACTATTGATTTAAAGTCGCGCTGAAGCGCGAAGATGGGAGTACCATATGGTAAGTAAACAAAAAATCCTGATTGTGGATGATGATAACAATATTGCAGAATTAATTTCCCTGTATTTAACAAAAGAATGTTTTGAAACGATGATTGTAAACGACGGAGAATCCGCTTTGGTCGCTGCAGATTCCTTTCAGCCAAATCTGATTTTATTGGACCTCATGCTGCCAGGTATTGATGGTTATCAGGTTTGCAGGGAAATCCGTTCCAAGAATACAACCCCTATTATTATGCTTTCTGCCAAAGGAGAAGTTTTTGATAAAGTGCTGGGGCTTGAGCTGGGTGCCGATGACTACATTGAAAAGCCATTTGATTCCAAGGAACTGGTCGCACGCGCAAAAGCTGTCCTGCGTCGGTACAAGCCGGTAGCTGCACCAAATCCTGATTCCGATGTAAAGCAGGTTACTTATCCGGATTTAGTGATAAATCAGACCAATTATTCTGTTCTGTATATGGGAAAACCGGTAGAAATGCCGCCAAAGGAATTAGAATTACTTTATTTTCTCGCGTCTTCTCCAAACCATGTATTCACAAGGGAACAGCTCTTAGACCAAATCTGGGGCTATGAATATATCGGTGATACCAGAACGGTAGACGTACATATCAAACGTCTGCGCGAAAAAATCAATGACCATGAAGCCTGGAAGTTATCTACCATCTGGGGTATTGGATATAAATTTGAAGTCAGACAATAAGAAGCAGGCGAATGGGAATATTATGAAAAAAACACTTTATACGAAATTTATTCTTGCTTATATCATCTTTGGACTCTTTGGTTTTGCAGTTGTCGCAACCTTTGTTTCCAGCATGACACTCGAGCATCTGAAAAGAGAAAAAGCAGACTCCCTATATAAGGAAGCTACTCTAATCGCAAATACCTATGCCTCCGACTTATACAATAGTCAGGCATCCATTGACGTTGTACAAAAGCAATTAAATGCACTCAGTACCTATCTGGGTGCCTCTATTTGGATTATCAATCCATCTGGCCGCATTATACTGGATACCTCCACCCCGCTTGACATTGATAACCCTGTACTTGTAGAGAATTTTGACCCAACGATAACTTCTGGCTCCTACTATACCGTTGGTGACTTTTTTAATATGTTTGAAGAAGAAAAACTAAGTGTTTTTGCTCCCATCACCACTAATTATGAAGTGAAAGGATATGTTGTTATTCATGTTTCCATGAATGCCATTCGGAAATCCTGCGATAACTTACTTAATATTTCCTATATTATGCTCGTTATCCTTTTTTTACTTTCCTTAATTATCCTTATCTTTTTTACTGAAATTGTATACATACCACTCCGCAAAATCACTGTTGCAACCGAGCAGTTTGCTGCCGGTAATATGGCCTATGATCTGCAAATCGACAGTGGTGATGAAATCGGCTATCTGGCAGCCTCTCTCTCGTACATGGCAAGCGAAATCGCCCGTAGTGAAGAAAACCAGAGAAAAATGGTTGCCAATGTATCCCATGACTTCCGTTCCCCTCTTACCTCTATCAAAGGATATCTGGAGGCAATGATTGATGGAACTATTCCGCCGGAAATGTCTGAAAAATATATGAAAATTGTTTTAAATGAAACAGACCGACTGACAAAGCTTACCAATAGCCTGTTAACGCTCAACAATTTAAATACCAGCGGTATGTTGTTAGACAGAACTAACTTTGACATTAATCAGGTAATTAAAAATACCGCGGCCTCTTTCGAAGGAACCTGCAAAAGCAAAATGGTTGCCATTGAATTAATCCTTACTGGAGAAATCATGATAGTAAATGCCGATGTTCTAAAGATTCAGCAGGTACTTTACAATATTTTAGACAACGCCATCAAATTCAGTCCTAAAGATTCCGTTATCAAAATTGAAACCACCGAAAAGCACAGCAAGATATTTGTTTCCATTAAAGACCACGGCATTGGCATTCCAAAGGACAGCTTGAAATTAATCTGGGATCGTTTCTACAAGACTGATTTATCCCGTGGTAAAGATAAAAAAGGAACCGGGCTAGGTCTTTCCATTACAAAAGAAATCATCCACGCACATGGTGAAAATATCAACGTTATCAGCACGGAAGGTGTCGGCTCCGAATTTATCTTTTCCCTTCCAAAAGTGGAAAATGATGACTAAATTAAATTATTTCTATTCTTTATCCAGTGATTCAAAAAATCCATCTGTTCCTTTGTGTGGAACCAATGTTCACCGTTTTTCATAACCGTTAATTTTGCATTATGGCTTTTTGCAAATTCTGTGATGGTTTCTATGGATGTCAAATTGTCCTTATCTCCATATAGTATATCTGTTGGAACATTCCAACAGATAGGATTGCTCCTTACATAGGACAGATATTCCCAGGATAACGTCTCATCAAATTCTGTTTCTATCGTTAACTTCTCCTTCAATTCCGCTTCTGTTACCTTTGCCCATAGCATCATATCCATAATCAACCTCTCCATATTGACAATCGGTGATATAAAATAGGCCTTTTGAATGGCATGTTCTATGTTTGCATTCATGGAAAAGAAAGCTCCGATGCTGTTTGCAACGAGAATCATATTCTTATATTTTCCAGAAAGCGATTCTATTTCGGTCTGTATCTCCTCCTTTGCCTCCCATGGTGTATTTGATATATAATCCAGTCCAAATACATCACATTGTGAAAACAAATCCTTATAATGCTCTGCTTCCCCGGCATTACCACCTTTTCCATGAATAAATAAAACAGCCGTCTTTTCCGATACAGACTTGCTACTTTTCCACTGGTCTTTCGTAAGACGTGTAAAATGCTCTGTACGTATATCTCCCATTAAGGAGCATGGCTTATTTTCTTCTGTGTGATGATATCGGAATCCACATTTTTCCTGACATCTTTTTGACTTTTCATTTCCGTCGTAATAGCCACACCACATTGCCTTGCAGCCTAAATCTTCAAATGCATGTTCCTGCATTCTCCGAACGGCTTCCGGAATGTATCCATTTCCCCAAAAAGGTACTCCTATCCAATAGCCTACTTCGATTTCGTCCTCAGCTACATTTGTATGTGACTGCATAGGCTCAATCAGACCGATACTTCCAATTGCCCGATTATCTTCTTTTAGGCATACGGCATATGTTTCTGGTGCAGACAGAACATTCTTAATAATATCCAAACTGTTCTCTACACTGGTGTGAACCGGCCAGCCAGCGATCGGTCCCACCTCCGGATTTTTTGCGTATTCATATACGCTTTCAGCGTCCGTGTCCTCCCATGGACGAAGTATTAATCTTTCTGTTCTAAATTCCATTGTATTTCTTTTCCTTTATAAGTTGTTTTCTGATATGCGAAGCAATTGATTGAATCGTTTCCTGCGTCATAGGAACGATACGGCTCCACATGCGGACACCCTGATAGGCATATAAAATAATTGTTACTATTTCAGCCACATTCACACGCTGAAACTCTCCCCGTTCCATGCCATATTGAATCAGTGCAGTCCATTTTGCCTCTCCCATTTTATTAAAATGCTCCATAAGAACTGTTTCTCCACTCCCTGCATACTCATACATTGCAAGGCTTAGGGAATCTTCTGCATGATTCATTTCATCTTCCATCAGAGCAAGTGCTTTATCTAATATCTGCGTTGCCGAAATTCCCTGCTCCATTTCCTCATAGAAATTCATTTCCTCTTTTTGATTTATCTTTTCAAGTATTGCTTCAAATAACTCTCTTGTGCTAGAAAAATGGCTATATAAGCCTCCCCTGCTAAGATTTGCAGCCTCACAGATATCCTTCATTGTAATCCGGTTAAATCCTTGCTTCGCAAATAACGCATACGAAGCATCTAATATAAATTCTCTCGTTTTCTCTTTTTTAGAGCTCATAGACATCCTCCTTTCCGCAAAATCGACACGTGTGTCTATAATCAGAATAGACACACGTGTCGATTTTGTCAAGATATATTTATTTGAGAATGGCATCGATTTTATATAATAACTCTTTACTCCCTCCAGTGGAGGCGGTGGAGTTCGCCCTGCATTTGCATGTGGGAGAAATTATTCTGCCGGAGTGCTTCGTATAGTACAATGGATACAGAATTTGACAGATTCAGGGAACGAATCTTCTCAAGCATCGGAATACGGATGCAGGTTTCTTCATTATCTACCAGAATTTCTTCCGGGATTCCTGCACTTTCTTTTCCAAACATAATAAAATCGTCCGGTCCATAATCCACATCTGTATATACATGCTTTGCCTTTGTGGTTGCCATCCAAATCTTCGCATTGGGATTTTTCTCCAAAAATTCCTCAAAATTTACATATCTAGTCACGTCCAGATGTTCCCAATAGTCCATTCCTGCTCTTTTGATTTCCTTTTCATTCAGGCGAAATCCAAGTGGCTCTATCAGATGCAGTCTTGTATTGGTTGCTACACAGGTTCGTCCAATATTTCCCGTATTCGCCGGTATCTCCGGCTGAAATAATATTACATTTAACATTTTAATAACCATGCCTTTCTCTTAGACTGCACTCTTGTGCCTGCGCTTGTTCTTTGCGCATAACTACTTTATGCTTCTATTATACTGAACGCATCTTAGAAAAACAATCCTTTTAGCTATCTGTCATAACTTTTCCATTGCTTTTCATTTCTGTATTCGGACGGTGTTAAATGATAATGTTTTTTAAATATTCTGCAAAAGTATTCTACATTATTAAATCCCGTTTCATCAGAAATCGTATTGACCTTTTTCTCAGTCTTTGACAACAAAATAGCGGCTTCCTTTAAACGATAATTAATCAGGTATTTGACCGGAGTTACATGTAAATATTTTCGAAAAAGATTTAATGCTGTACTTTTACTAGCCATTGCATGCGTAGCAATCTCATCCAATGAAATATTCCGGAGATAATTCAGGTGGATGTACTGCATCATTAACTGCAATCTCGCCTCAGAAGATGATAAGTTATTTTGACAGTCTTTTTCATATGAAATATCTACATTTTCATATATTTCCAGCCAAAATCTTTGTACGAGAGAAGCTGTCATTAGCTCATTGGACAAAACTGAATTCTGCGCTGCTATAATCTGTTTCATGATGGACAAAGCCTCCGCCTGCCATGCAACCCCAACATGAAATATCTGAAATGTTATTGAAGATGAAATAATTGGCAATACATATTTTTGAAAAATCAAACTATCCTGCGGAGCAATAAAAGAGGGCATGCATAGAAAATTTGGAATAATTGCTTCTACAGGGGAATAAAAGCGATGTAGTATCCTGGAATTTATGAATATCCCACTTCCTTCGGACAAGGTAAACTGTTTTTCGCCTATCCAGACAGTCACCGTTCCTGATTCCACATATAAAAATTCTAATTCTGTATGCCAATGCCATTCAATACAATTAAAGTCAAACATGGCTAAATTCTCGTAATAAAAGTGAAACGGGTAACTATTATCACCGTGTTGAATCGTTTCCATTAGATTCTCATCTGTAACAATTTTATTATATGATACATTAAATTTCATTTAATAATTCATCTCCTAAAATAACATCAAAAATAACATTAAAAATAATATCTATAAAATAGTAAAAAATAATATATTTACGATATTATACAATAAATATGCAATATATATCAATGAAAACAGAGAAATAATATTATATAATTCAATGCAGTGTTAACAAAAGAAGGAGCAAAAGAAGGAGTCAACGATTAAAATGCCCAATTATCAAAAAACAAAAGTCGCCTGTTACTTAGGACTTATTACGCAGGCAATCGCCGCCAATTTTGCCCCATTGTTATTTTTGAAATTCCATAAGGATTACAACATTTCTCTCGGAAATATAGCTTTGATATCTACATGCTTTTTCTTTACACAGCTTTTAGTCGATTTATTTTGTGCAAAATTTGTGGACAGAATCGGATACCGCATATGTATCGTAGCCTCTGAAGTATGTTCTGCAGCAGGACTTATCGGGCTGGCTTTTCTACCAGATCTTTTACCAAGTCCGTTTGTTGGAATCATACTAAGTGTCATCGTGTATGCAATAGGAAGCGGACTGATAGAAGTGCTTTGCAGCCCTATTATAGAAGCATGCCCATTTGAAAATAAAGAAACAACGATGAGTCTGCTCCATTCCTTCTATTGCTGGGGTGCAGTCGGAACTATCCTGATATCCACTTTATTCTTCACCCTTTTCGGGATGAATAGCTGGAAATGGCTGACCGTATTATGGGCATTGGTTCCAGCAGTTAATATATATAATTTTGCAACCTGTCCAATTGAGCATTTAGTGGATGAAGATGGTGGCATGGGAATAAGAAAATTATTCAAAAAACCTCTGTTTTGGCTGGCTGCCTGTTTAATGATTTGTTCCGGCGCATCGGAGCTTGCGATGGCACAATGGGCATCTGCTTACGCGGAAGCTGCATTGGGATTGTCAAAAACAGTAGGAGATCTGGCAGGTCCCTGTATGTTTGCAGTAACAATGGGCATAAGCCGTGTGATTTTTGGTAAATATGGGGATAGAATGAATTTAACAAAATTTATGATAGGATCTGGAAGCCTGTGTATTCTATGTTATCTTCTTGCTTCCTTATCATCGAGCCCTTTAGTAGGACTCATTGGCTGTATTATCTGTGGCTTTTCCGTTGGAATTATGTGGCCCGGAACAATCAGTATTGCATCTAAAAAATTTTCTGCAGGTGGCACTGCCATGTTTGCACTGCTTGCCATGGCGGGGGATTTGGGTGGAAGCATAGGACCAGGTATTGTAGGCCGCGTTACACAAAATGCAGGGGATAACATTCGTGCAGGTATGGGAGTCGGACTTGTCTTCCCGGTTATTTTATTAGTCATGCTCTTTATCCTTGCTAGAAAAAAACAGTCGGGCATTTCATAATGCCCGACTGCTTATTCTACTGACTGCCTATTCTATTTACTTCCTAATCTTACATCTCTGTCCTTTCGACTAACAACCTAAAAAACAAAAAATCACTCGGCACGTAACCGCTTCACAAAATCAGCAAATCTTCCGATTGCGAGCTTCAGGTCCTCCATGGAATATGCATAGGATATCCGTAAGAAGCCTTCTCCGCAATCACCAAAAGCAGTTCCCGGAACGACAGCTACTTTTTCTTCCTCTAAGAATCTGGTTGCAAATTCTTCCGAGGTCATTCCAAATTCCTTAATACATGGAAATACATAAAATGCCCCAAAAGGTTCAAAGCATTCCAAATTCAATTCTTTAAATACATGTATCAGATAGCGTCTTCTCTGGTTGTATGCTTCCTTCATTCTTTGCACATCTTCATCGCCATTCTTAAGTGCTTCTACTGCAGCGTACTGGCTGGTAGTAGGTGCGCACATGATTGCAAACTGGTGAATCTTAACCATCTGTGTAATAATCGGTTCCGGTCCACATGCATATCCAAGCCTCCAGCCTGTCATAGCAAAGGATTTTGAAAAACCATTAATTACAATGGTTCGCTCCCGCATTCCCGGAATATTTGCAATGGATACATGTTTTTCTGCATAAGAAAGTTCTGAATAAATCTCATCCGAGATAACAAACAGGTCTTTTTCGATGATCACCTTTGCAATTGCTTCCAAATCCTTCCTTTCCATAATTGCACCGGTTGGATTGTTTGGAAAAGCCAGAATCAGAACTTTAGTTTTCTCGGTAACCGCATCTAATATTTCCTGTGGTGTCAAGCGGAACTGATTCTCATTCTTCAATTCAATGATAACCGGTTTTCCACCTGCTAATATGGTACATGGCTCATAAGACACATAGCAGGGCTGTGGAATCAGTACCTCGTCACCCGGCTCCAGCATTGCACGGAGTCCGATGTCAATAGCCTCGGAACCACCTACGGTTACGATTACTTCCTCATTATAGTCATATTCCAGTTGAAAGCGTCTGCTCAGATAATTACAGATTTCGATTTTTAATTCTTTTAACCCAGCATTGGAGGTATAAAAGGTACGTCCTTTTTCCAGGGAATAAATACCTTCATCACGAATATGCCATGGCGTGTCAAAGTCAGGTTCACCAACACCAAGTGAAATTGCATCTTTCATTTCACTTACAATGTCAAAAAATTTACGAATACCGGAGGGTTTAATATCGATTACTTGCTGAGATAGTGGATTTCTCATGGGGTAATCACCATCCTTTCATCGACATCTTTTTTATCAAAGATAGTTCCATGGTCTTTGTATTTCTTAAGTATAAAATGAGTAGCCGTACTTAACACTGATTCCTGTGTCGACAATTTATCCGATACAAAAGTAGACACCTCGCGCAGATTCTTACCGTCTAATATAATAAGTAAATCATATCCACCGGAAATCAAATATACAGCACGTACCTCTGGATACTTGTAGATTCTCTCTGCAATGGTATCAAAACCATGTCCTCTTTGCGGCGTTACGCGTACTTCAATAAGTGCAGTCACTTTATCAATTGATGTTTTATCCCAGTCAATTAATGTATGGTATCCACAAATAATACCCTCTTTTTCCATATCTGCAAGTTCATTTACGATATCGATTTCCTCAACTCCTAAAATAACTGCTAATTCCTTTAAATCTATACGGCTATTTTTTTCAATAACCATTAATAATTCTTCTCTCATAATTCTGCTCCTTTCGGCTATTTATTCATACAGTTTATAAATGTCATCCGATTTCGGTGGCTCTAGAAATCTTCTTTCATCTTCGTTTATGACAACTCTGTCATTACTATTCGTTATCTTTCCGATAACACTGGCATTAATATTTTGTTTTTCTAAAGCCTTGACCAAATCGTATCCATGATCGGTTACCATCAGTAAAGAACCGGACGATATCATTTGATAAGGATTGATATCCACAAATTCACATAATTCTATCGTCTCCTGTTTGATTGGTAACTTCTGTAAATCGATTTCCAGTCCAACGCCTGAACTCTCTGCAATCTCCCAAAGTGCTCCAAAGACTCCGCCTTCTGTTACGTCATGCATGGTTCTAACGCCGGACCTAACGGCGGTGGCCGCCTCTGGAATAATGGATAATAAAGTACTGCATTCTTTCGCAGTATCAATCAAATGTGCCGGATATTTTTTACGAAGCTCCTGCTCTTTTTCCTTTGCAATAATCGCAGTTCCTTCTAGTCCAACCCACTTACTGATTACGATATCCTGTCCCGCAAGTGCACCCTTTGTCGTTGCATAAGCATCCTTCTTCGCTTTTCCTACGCCCGTTACGGTAATCAGCGGACGGTTAACCGCTCGTGCCACCTCTGTATGTCCGCCTATAATCTGGATTTGTAATGAGGCGCATACCTGCTCTATACTCTGCATCAGCTCTTTCAATTCCGATTCATAGGTATCTTCCGGTAAAATAATAGAAAGCATAATTCCTATTGGCTCTGCCCCAGTTGCTGCAATGTCATTGGTTGCTGCATATACCGCATAGGTTCCACAATCTATGGTGGTCGCCGTAATCGGATCCACTGTCAACGTAATAACTTCTTCCTCCTGCAGCGCTAAAATGGCGCAGTCTTCTCCTATCCCTGCGCCAACTAATACTTCATTTCTTTTTGTATGAATTTGTTTTAATACCGAACGTTTTAAAATACTTTCTGATATTTTCCCACTTTTCATAGCTATACCCATCTGCGTGTAGTAGCACGCGTATCATCAAAACCAATGCAACTTACACTATTTCCTTACTGTGTCGATGCCTCTGTATTCATATCTGAATTTTCATTTGTACCTGTATTTGTGCTTGCAGCTTCTGCTTCCGCTGCTGCCTGGGCCTGTGCTGCTTCTGCAGCCTGTTGTGCAGCGATTACTTCTGCCTGCGTCGGTACTGCCGTTGCCGCTTTGTATTGTGCAATAACACCTTTTACATAATCGATACTTCCGGAATTTATGGCTGCCTGCATGGCTGCAGTAACCGCTGGGTCAGCACTTGCGATACCGACACTTGCTGTCCGTGGCACTGCCTGATAGGAGCTGGTGTTTACCTCTTCCCGGCTTACTTCTTTCCCATTTTCCGTTACAACCTTCCATAATCTCGCCTGATAGCCAATATGAACAGATTGTACATTAATCGATCCTACCGGAGCTGCTGCATCTGCAACAATTTTCTCATGCTCAGGAACTGTCTTTTTGAGTACTTCACTTTCATACGTAACGGTTCGATTGGAATCTCTTGTTTCCACTCCGTATATGGTAAATGTTATTTTCTTTTCGGGAGTTGTGATTCCCTCTATATAAATAGGTGTATCTGTAGAATTTGTAAATTTAAAGTCCTTGGAGGTGCCTGCTATCGCTGCATCTGCCGATGGATCCACATAAGAAATTATCATAGAATGGTTATGTCTTTCATCCACCTGTAGCTCTGCTCTAAGTACCGCATTGTAAAGTGTTGTTGACACCTGGCAAATACCACCGCCAAGGCTTTCCACTACCATACCATTTAAATAAGAGCCTGCCATATGATACCCATTTTCAACCGTAAATGGACTAATCATCTCATATACAGACAGTGAATCTCCCGGATACAGGGTGGCGCCATTAATCAATGCACAGCCATTTGCTACGTTTGCGCTTCTGTCGGCACCGGAGGTATGATAGTTCGTTGTAAATGTACCGAGTACATCTTTTACTTTGTTCAATTCCTCTGCTGAACCTTTTGGTTCCTCTACCTTCGTTATTAAATCGATACTGCAATTCTGATAATCCCAGTCGGTATTGATGTATTCTTTTATTGCCTGCAGGGATTTCTGAATTTCAACTTCCAGTCCTTCCTGTCCTTCTTCAATAATAAACTGTTCCTTTTCTCTTTTGAGTGATGCATTCACAGCTGCAATATTAAAATCACTGCATTTCTCATTGAGCAAAGCTCCTGCAGCAGCGGTATCAATATCAAATTCAAGATTAAATACTTTTTTTTCATGCTCCAAATCTTTTTTGGCTTTGTACCTTTGGATTACATTTCCTTTTACACCATAGCCACAGGCTTCTTCCACTACCTCCTGGTTCTTCCAGATAAGTCCGATATCAGCCGCTGTTACGCTTACACTCTTACCCTCTCCGGCACGTAAGGTAATCTCTGTATGCTCCAAGGAAGCAACATATTCTGCAATGGTTTCTTTTGCTTCTTCTGCCGTCATACCTGAAATATCAATGGTATCTACGTAAATTCCCTTTTGAATAACTGCAGTTTCCGCCGCCTGCACAGATATGCCTGTGATGCACGATAATAGAATTGTAGTCGCTATTACCCATAGCATACTGCCAAACTTCTTCATAATTGTTCCCATCTTCTCCTCAAAAACCGATTGCCTGTTGCCGGCGATTGACAATTGCCCTTTATTTATGTATAAATGAACTTATACACCCGCGCTAACCACGGACAAAAGCATTGGTAATACCATCGCTACTACTAATATAATTATTATAACTGCTGAAATAACACGTTTCGTCTTTTTATTATTCATATTAAACATATTTATTTACTCCCATCTGCGACCATTGGCCACATACAAATTAAAGGAATCTACTGAAAGGATATTATAAATGAAATTACCTTTTTTTGCAAGTTTTATTGTGTTTGTAGTATGGCTCACTTATGAGCTGAAAAAGCATCAGAGAATAAATCAAAAAGCAAAGGATTCCTTTTGGGAAATAGAAGCAAAAGCGAATTCCACCCGGCGTAAATCCCTGGAGAAGCTCTCCTATATCACGATTCCTTTTGAACATCTTCCTATGGATTTGCTTACAGAGGACACAACGATTCAGGATATTCACAAAACATTAGATACTCTGAAAACAAAACAGATTGTAAATTTAACAGGATTTACCAACACACAGTTGAAGCTGGAGTACGGTGCACCAAATATTAATCTGTTAACCGAATATGACCAGAATTATACTTCCTTAGCCCGTACTTTGCAGACATGGGCAGATTATCTATACAAAAAAGAATATATTGCAGAAGCAAAAACAGTTTTGGAATTTGCTGTCTCCACCAAAACAGACGTTAGTAAGACATACAAGCTATTGGCTGATATTTATTTTACAGAAGGTAATTTCCAGAAAATCGAAGAACTGATAACGGTTGCTTCCACACTCAATTCTGCTATGAAGAATTCTATCGTCCGTACTTTGAAAGAATTATATCTGTTTGCCGGCTAGCTTCATTTTTCGTCAGATGCTCGACATCATAATCTATGATAACTTTATGCTTACAAATGAGTTCATATAACCTTTCTTTTTGATGTTTGGTTATTGGACTCTCTTTTTTTACCTGATAAAGCAGCTGACGTGGAGCAAAGACCCCTGCCATCTCATTTGCTCTCTCGTTTCGTATGCTGCTTTCCCTTTCATTTGTTGACATAAAGAGTTTGCATAACTCCAAATATAAGGCATGTGTTGCTTCCGCATCACCTAATGCGCGGTGTTCTGTATGAAGGATTCCGAAATGTTTACACAGAAAACCTAAATTCCGGCTCTCTAAATCCGGCAGATATTTACGTGCAATACGCAGCGTATCGATTCCCTGCTTTTCAAAGCTTTTCTTTTGATTCACAGCTGCCTTCTTGATAAAGGAATAATCAAAAAGTATGCTGTGCCCCAGCAATGGCAGTTCTCCTACGAAGTCCAGCAAAGTGGGAAGTATCTCCTCTATCAAAGGTGCATCCACCAGATTTGCATCCATGATTCCCGTAAGCTTCTTTACCTTATCATTCAATAATCTCGCCGGGTTCACAAAAGAAGCAAAGGTATCTACGACTTCACCGTGTAGCACCTTCACCGCACCAATTTCTATTATTTTATCCATTTTCGGATTTAGTCCTGTTGTTTCCAAATCCAGCGAAACATACGAATCCGTCATCTTCACTTACTCCTGTTCACTTACTCACATACCGCTGCTTTTTATCCTGTTTCCACTATTGGTTTTATAAACTATCTTTTCTTTGCGTCCTTCTTTACTGATTTTGCGTATGTTGGGCATTCCCCAGCCAGAAAGCATTTCTCACACTGCGGATTTCTTGCCATGCAGATTTCCCGTCCCAATTTAATAATATGAATATTAAATAATATCCAATGGTCTTTTGGAAGCACTTTCATAAGGCTGAATTCCACTTTCACAGGGTCTTCCTCTTTCGTTAATCCCAGTCTTTTCGCAATACGTTTTACATGTGTATCTACTACGATGCTAGGTTCCTGAAAGATATTTCCACGGATAACATTTGCTGTTTTTCGTCCGACTCCGGCTAGTGCTGTCAATTGCTCCAGTTCCCGCGGCACCTGACTATCATAACATTCCACCAGTTCCTTACAGCACGCAATGATATTTTTTGCCTTATTGTGATAAAATCCAGTGGAGTGAATATCCTGCTCCAGCTCCTTCAAATCTGCTGTGGCAAAATCTTCTACGGTTTGGTATTTTCTGAATAAATCCGCTGTCACAATATTTACTCTCGCATCCGTGCACTGCGCACTCAGCATCGTCGCTATCAGCAGCTGTTCGGGTGTTTCATGGTTCAGATAGCATTTATAAGCGGTTCCATAATTTGTATCCAGTAAATCCAGAATTACCTGTGTGTGTTTTGCTGTCGCCATCGTTATCATTTCCCTTCTTCTTTTTAATATGTTCTATCAAATGATTAGATACAAGGCTCAGCAGATAACTTTCTATTTAGGAGACGCTCTCGCTCGGTTTCAAGCGTAGTGGTGCATAATGCAATACAATACATTGCATAAGCACCAACGCTTTCAAACGCTCCTTCATAGAAACGTTATCTGTTGAGCCTTGTATCTAATCATTTTTGATTCTCTACTTACTTAAAAGCGGGTTCCCGCAAGAAACCGATTGCCTCTCCTACTTTCCCACCTTTTTCCAGATATCGTTTCATATTTCTTTGCAAGGAGGTTTCCTCTGGAAGTTCCTCAAGTGGAATATTATTCTTTTTATATACCCATTCCATAAATTCCGTAGATTCCTCGTCCACATGTACGATTTCAAAAGCATTCTGGAACTGAAGTATATTGGAATCCTTATGCAGGATTTCCTGTAATGACGGTGCTAAAAGCCACGAGCCACACATCATTTTGGCAGTTGCATACGCCGGAAAAGTTTCTGTAAAGAAAGCTCTGGCAGACGCGCAGGATTCCCGTAAGCCCTCTCTTTGCAGCACAGCATCAGAAGGAATATGGATACTGATTACTTTTGCTTTTTGATATTCTGTCATTTCATATTCCAATACACCAATTCTAAAAAGACATGCGGACAGTTGTCTGGTTGTCCAAAAATCACGGTCAAATCCATAACAGCCATAGCTATTCTTATGCTCCTGCACAAACCGGGTAAAGCATTTCATTGTATCATTGAAAATCGCATCACAAATACCCAAATGTTTATAATTTTGATACGTTTCCCTGCTGCATTGCAGCATACAGGTTAGTATCTTTATACCCCTGCTGTCTTCCCCTAACCTTTTTTTCAATTCCTGCCTTGTGCTTTCCCACAATGCTTCCTGCTGTAATCCTTCTATGATTACTTTTTTATCCCTAAGCCACAGCTTCTCCAGCTCATCCTCATAAGCCAGTACCTGCTGCATCACTTCAGGTTGTAATTCAATTCTTTCGCATATTTCCTGCAAGGTAATTTCTGTATTCATAGTGATTCCCATCTGCGTGCTTTCACGCGCGTTTAAATGATTAGGGTGTCAAACACCTTTGTTGATGCCTGATAGGTCAGTGCATCTCTGTTCTGATAGTCAAATAAGACCATTTTCGGCTGCTTTAATTTTTGCATTACCTTTTCGGTATCTTTTTCCCAAACCGGATAGTGAAATACTTCCATATGAGTCATCTTGCTCATTTGTTTCGCATGATAGGATACATAGTCCGGCAGATGCTTTCGCTCCGTCTCTTCTCTTTGGTAAAAGGTCCGAATGCTCTCTTTATAACATTCCAAATCTGGTGCAAAATCTGGGCGGCTCTTTAGATTTTCTCTCAAATACATATCATACGTTAATAATTCATAATAAAGAGCTTCGTTCTCTAAATCTACCGATGTGGCAAATTCTAATAAAACCTGATACCGATACGCACGTGCAGGGCTATTAACGAAGTACCCTTTCTGTTCATAGTATTCTGATAATGCCTGAAATAAATCAAAAGGTGTTGCAAATGCCTTCTCCAGGACGGGTATAGCTGCCGTGAACTGATTGCTGTTATAGTATAATTCTACCATTTCTTCGATTCTCTTTAAACGAAGTACATCTTCATAAGGAAGCCATTTGGAATATAATATTTCATAAGGTGGTTTACTCTGATAAACAATGCCATACTCTTCCGCCCGTTCATGCATTTCCGAGCCCTTCAATACCTTCAGAAAGCCTAGCTGCAGTTGTTCCGGATGCAACTGATATACATCATTAAAGGAATTGACAAAGCTGTCATAATTTTCATAAGGCAGCCCTGCTATCAAATCCAAATGCATATGAATATTATTTCCCTTATGAATATTCTGCACGACCTCCTGTAATCTTTCAAACTTCACAAACCGGTGAATTGCCTTCAACGTATCAGGATTCGTTGTCTGTACCCCGATTTCCAATTGTGCCAGACCCGGCCGCAGGGTATTCAGAAGTGCGATTTCTTCCTGATTGATAATATCTGCCGATATTTCAAAATGAAAATTCGTGATTCCATTGTCATGCTCCTTTAAATAGCTCCAAATCGCCATTGCATGCGCATGATTGCAGTTAAAGGTACGGTCTACAAATTTTACCTGTGCGACCTGATTATCCAGAAAAAATTGCAGCTCTTTTCGCACAATATGAATATCGCGTAAGCGTACCTGCTTATCAATCGAGGATAAACAATAGCTACATCGGAACGGACACCCTCTGCTGGATTCGTAGTAAATAATCTTATTCTGAAACTGTTCCAAGTCGTGATATAGAAATGGCATATCACTGAGATTTGTAAGTTCCCTCGTCTTTGTCAGTCCCTGCGTGGTGCAGATTCCACATATATCCTGTAATTGGATTGCGTTATCCACATAATGCGACATTAATTCACAAAAGGTAAGCTCTCCCTCTCCCAGCATGATGCCTGTTAAAAAAGAATAGGTCCTCATTATTTCCTCTGCGTCAAAGGACACCTCCGGCCCGCCTAACCAGATGGGCACCTTCGGTAATATCTTATGCAATTCGATCATCAAATCCTGAATTATTTCCCAATTCCAGATATAGCAGGAAAAAGCAATTACATCCGGCTGTTTCTTATAAATATCTGCCAGTATCTGTTCCTTCAAATTGTTAATCGTATACTCCACAATCTCAATATGCTCTGCATACTGCTTTGCAAACGCACGCAGACTGTAAAGTCCCGGATTGGAATGGATATATTTTGCATTGACCGCCGTCAGTAAAAACTTCATAACATCAATCTCCCATTACTTAAAAATGTCATATATACCACAGGGTATATATGACATCATAAGTCGAATTGATTAAATTGACAAGTGTTTACAGAATCTGTCAAAGGCTTTTTGTCCTTCTTCGGTGCGTTTGTATACACCTGCATCCTCTAGGACTTTCATAAATACAATTCCGATTTCTTTTTGAAGAATATCCATAATGTTATCTTTATTGACAGTTGTATATTCCGGTAAAAATTGTTCTACCCATTCTGCATGTTTCTCGATAGATTCCATATCACGTATATTTTTGCCTGTCACAATTGCATCTGCAAGTACTTCCATTTCTTCCTTTAATCTGGATGGAAGAATCGCAAGACCCATTACCTCGATGAGTCCTATATTTTCCTTCTTGATATGGTGCAGCTCTGCATGCGGGTGATAAACGCCCAGTGGATGTTCTTTGGTCGTAATATTATTGCGAAGTGCCAGATCCAATTCAAAGAACTCGCCGCGTTTTCTGGCAATCGGCGTAATCGTATTATGTGGTTCCCCGTCGGTTTCTGCATAGATGAAGGCATCTTCATCGGTATAGCCACGCCATTTATTTAAAATAATATCTGTCAGCTCAATGATGCGGCTGGTATCTTTGCCCTGCAAACGGATAACAGACATTGGCCAGTTAATAATACCTGCTGTAACATCCGCAAAGCCTTTTACGTCAAAGGTTCTTTCTATAGGAGCCTTTGCCATTGCAAACTCATAGCTGCCTCCCTGGAAATGGTCGTGGCTCAGGATAGAGCCTCCTACAATCGGTAAATCTGCATTGGAGCCAACAATATAGTGCGGAAATTGTTTTACAAAATCAAACAGCTTACAAAAGGTTGCATGTTCAATTTTCATTGGAATATGCTCTGAGTTAAATACAATGCAGTGTTCATTATAATAGACATAAGGTGAATACTGAAATCCCCATTCACTTCCATGAATTGTCACTGGAATCACTCTATGATTTTGTCTTGCCGGATGATTCACACGTCCCGCATATCCTACATTTTCCATACATAAAAGACATTTTGGATAACCGCTCTGTTTTGCATTCTTTGCAGCCGCAATTGCTTTTGGATCCTTTTCCGGCTTGGATAAATTAATCGTAATGTCGATATCACCATAGGCAGTTTTAGTAATCCATTTTAAATCCCGTGCGATACGATATCTGCGAATGTAATCCGTATCCTGTGAGAGCTTGTAGTAATAGTCGGTTGCTTCCTTCGGACTCTTTGCATAAAGAGCTTTAAATTTATGTATGATTTCGCTTGGTCTTCCAACTAACATACTCATGATTTTCGTGTCAAATAAATCCCGGTATACAATACTGTTTTCCTTCATAATACCAGCCACGTAAGCATAATCCATCATACGGTTCAATAAACCTTCTAATTCGTCCACGCCGCAAGTAACGGTCGTGTCACTTTTTTCAAAATCTTCTAACTGAAATAATTCCAGTAACCGATTTATCGTATAAATCTCATCTTCTTTTTCCACTAATCCTGTGGATATTCCATACGCTACTAATTTCTCTATATCCTGTGTTATCATTTAGACTCCCATCTGCGACCTCTGGTCGCATATAAATCAAGAGGGTGAAGGTTTCTTCACCTTGACTCCCATCTGCGACCTTTGGTCGCTTATTAATCAGGGGGTGAATATTTTTCTTCACCGTGTTCCCCAGCTTATTACAGCTTCGTTTAGATGTTGCTTGGTCCTTCACCAATTTCCACAACGTAGAAATCTGCTGCATATCCGATTTTCTTTTCATATGCAGGTCCCACCGTAGCAATAAAGCTGTCAATGGCTTTATCCTTTACGATGCTTACGGTACATCCGCCAAATCCGGCACCGGTCATTCTGGAGCCGATTACACCTTCTACCTTCCATGCTTCTTCTACCAAGGTGTCCAGCTCAATTCCAGTTACTTCATAATCATCACGGAGTGATACATGGGAAGCATTCATCAATTGTCCAAACAAAGCAATGTCATTTGCCTTTAATGCCTCAACTGCTTTTATGGTTCTCTGATTTTCGTATACCGCATGCTTTGCTCTCTTTACACGTACTTCGTCTTTAATCGCTGCTTTATGTTCTTCAAACTGTGCCTCGGATAATTCGCCCAGTCCTTTGATATCTATTTCTGTCTGCAGCTCTGCAAGAGCAGTTTCACACTCGGTACGTCTTTCATTATATTTGGAATCGCCGAGTCCTCTTTTCTTATTGCTGCAGGAAATCACGATTTTCGCACCCTCTAATTTGATAGGTGCATACTCAAAGGATAAGTCAGCAGTATCTAAGAATATCGCATTGTCCTTCTTACCCATTGCAATTGCAAACTGATCCATAATGCCACAGTTTACACCATTAAACTGATTCTCTGAGAACTGACCGATAAGTGCCAAATCCACATTTGTTACGTCCTTAAACCCAAAGAAATCTCTCAAAATATGTCCGGTTAATACCTCCACTGATGCAGAAGAAGATAATCCGGAGCCATTTGGAATATTTCCATTTAATAATAAATCCATACCACATGGAATCTCATAGCCCTTTTCCATAAATGCCCACATCACGCCCTTTGGATAGTTTGTCCAATCTGCTTCCTTTTCAGGCTTGATGTTTTCAATACTGGATTCCATCACACCCAGATTTTCAAAATTCATGGAATAAAAACGAAGCTTTTTATCGTTTCTCTTTCTGGCTGCTGCATAGGTTCCAATGGTTAATGCACATGGAAATACATGTCCTGCATTATAGTCTGTATGTTCACCAATTAAATTTACACGTCCCGGTGCAAAATAAGTCTGCACACCTTCCATATCACCAAAAACTTCTGCGAATTTCTTTAAAATCATTTCTTTCATTACCCCATACTCCTATCTTCGCGCTTTAGCACGACTTTTAATAAAAAAGACATTTCCGTTACCTATAGTATACGAAAATGTCATTATAAATACATATCCCTATGTTGTCAAAATAAGTCAAAATGTTAAATTCCTGTCTGGATATCCTTAATGAATTTTTCAATTTGCTCTAAATTATTCTTGGAATGCCTTATTTCACCTTTCATGACTTCCTTACGGTACTTCGTAGGCGACATTCCATTCATCTGCCGAAATGCTTTTGCAAATACCAGTGGATCCTTATATCCGCAGGATAACGCAATGCTTTCAATGGTAAATTCCGTCACCTGCAATAATTCAGCGGCTTTGGTAATCCGAAATATAGTCAAAAACTGTTGTGGTGACATCTGCAAAGAGTTTTGAAATAATGTATATAAGTAGCTTCTGTTAATACATACATAATTTGCAACATCGGTAATTTTAATTGGATTGCAATAATTGCTTCTAATAAAATCAATTGCCTGATCTACATAATTATTCGCTTTATCCGTATCATCCTTTTCCGGGATAAATGCATTTTCTGCAATAATTCCCAGAAACATTTTTAGCAATCCATTACGGCGAAGCTCATTTGCCATGGTATACGTATTGTGTTCCATCATATCCCGCACAATCTCATATAGCTCATCCTGTTTCTCTGACTGAATAATGGGATGGCGTACGGATAATCCCATATTACGAATATATTCTCCTGCCTGACTTCCGCTAAATCCAACCCACACATAAGTCCACGGCTCTTTTTCATCTGCCTGATAGAAGGTAAGTTCATCCGGCTCGATTAAAAATCCATAGCCTGCTTCCAACGGATAGTCTTTACTGTCTATGACAAATTTTCCTTTTCCGTCCAATACAAAATGTATCAGGTAATGCGGTCTTACTGCAGGCCCAAAGCTATGCAATGCCTCTGTCTTCGAACAGCCACAGGTATTCAAATATAATTCACCGGATTGTTTATTGGTAAATTCCAATTTATACGCTTTTTCCATTTTTAGCTCCCATATGCGACCTTTGGCCACATACAATCAAAACCAATAGTAGATTCTTCTCACGCTTCGGCAAGGGCCTCAAAATCTGTTCTTACTATCTTTAAGCAC
>JAQUYA010000019.1:27507-40400 GCA_028692055.1 Lachnospiraceae bacterium
CACATCAGCAATCGATACGATTTGTGCGGCTATCGGTATCTCATCACCCTTCAGTCCGTCTGGATATCCTTTTCCATCATATCTCTCATGGTGATACCTGCAGATATCATAACCATATTTCATATATTCCTCATCCTGCATGGCTGCTACTGAAGTAATAATTTCACAGCCCTTTGTCGTATGTGATTTCATGGTTTCATATTCATCTTCTGTTAATTTTGCCGGTTTCAATAAGATGCTGTCTGGTATCACTATCTTTCCAATATCATGCATCGCAGATGCTTCAGCTATAATATTAATTTGTTCCTCTGTCAGATTATATTCTGGATAATATTTTGCCACCGCCTTCGCTAATACTTTTGTGAACCCCTTGATTCTTTTAATATGCAATCCAGACTCCATATTACGAAATTCTACAATAGTACTCATGACATCTATAATTCTTTCATTGGTTTCTTTTAACCGCCTTGCCTGTGTCTGTAATACTTTTGTCTGCTCAGATACCATATGCTCCAGTTTATTCTTATAGTTATACAAATCAATGGTGTTCTGCACACGCTTTTGAATTACCTGTGGATTAAAAGGTTTCGCTATCATATCTGCAATTCCATATTCGTATGCCTTTTTTCTGCCTCTGTGGAAGTATCACCTGTAATCAGAATTACCGGAAAACGTGAAAGCTTTTTCTTCTGACTCAGTACTTTCAACATCTCAAATCCATCCATATTTGGCATAACAATATCAAGTAAAACAGATACAATCGTATCCGAATATTGTTCAATTAGTGCCAACGCTTCATTTCCGTCCTGTGCCTCCATCATGGTATATCTATCTTGAAACATCCCACATAATAGCGCCCTGTTTACCTCCATATCGTCAACTACTAAAATAATTTCATCCTTCATCCTATATCTTCCTTGCCCTTCCTAAACCACGAAAATTAGCATTTATCTTTTGTATCTCATTAATTTCTAAATATAGCTACCCTGTCTTCTATATGGCGGAAAGTCACATTTGGAACTGTTTCCGTTATCCGTAAAGGAATTCGGTCAATTACAATATGCGCGCCTGCATAAACCCTGCCTCTTACAATCACCTTAGCCTGCGACATTTGCTCCATTTCCTGCTCATAGCCATCTTTTTGTGTGAGTAACTGACTCATTTCTTCCAGCTTCATTGCACATGCTGACTTTATCTTATCATACACAGAAATACTTGCTAACTGCTCTTTTGTATAAGTAGTTTCAAACTTCAGCAGCCCTTCCTGGAAAATGCGAACCTCTGACTGTGTTTTTATAATATTTTTTTCAATTTCATTATATTTTTCAAAGAATTGTTTTGTCAGTCCCGCTTCAATAACGGTACTAAGTTCTGCACTATTCCCCAAATCAAAGACTTCTACACCCTGAACCGCTCTTGTAACACCGCCTACCAGAATTCCTTTTCTACCTGAAATAAATACCTTTTCTTTTGTACTGATTTCACAATTTAGCACATAATTGGCATGTATGTCCAGACCCGCTTCAATATTAGCGGACTCAAAGAAATTACCAGTGACAGCACCTTTCGCTTTGATTTTTCCAACGCCACCTGACTGTACACCCTTTTTCACTAAAATATCACCCTCTGCAAAAAGATTTGCAGATTCCACATTTCCCTCTACTACAATATTTCCTCCTGCTTGCAGGGTAACACCACTACGTACACATCCTCTTATCAGCAAATCTCCATCAAATTTAATATTACCCGTTGTGTAAGTAACATCTCCATCAACAATATGCAGCTTGCTGATATTCATGCGATATTCATCAACATCTATCTTTCCATTCAACATGGAAACGTAGGTACAGTTATCTTCCAGTAAAATGAATCCCTGACCTCTTAGAACCGGCTTTTCTTTTCCCTTACGGGCTATCATTATCTTTCCACTGACCGTGTAGCCACCTTTTCCGACCGTTGCAGGAACATAGACCGCCAGTTTCTGTCCTTGTTTTACCTCTTCAAAATAATCCATGTTCATATAATCAACAGAGCCATCCGGCATTATCTTAGGCTGTGTTGGTAATTCCGTTCGGAACAGAAAATTGTAATACCCATCCTGCCCCGGTATTGCCTTTTGTCCTCTCGCTATGGTAACTTTCTGCGAATAGAGCTCCTTCTCTATCATCTGCTTAATTACTTCCCTGTCGATTCCAAGAATAACACCCTGTGATTTTAAAATATCCAGAATATCCGCTTCCGTATATTTTCCTTTTCCAGAAGGCTCTGCTAAATCTAACTCAGCCAACATTCCATCACTGCTTATAGTAACAAAGCTGGACGCAAACTCTTCTTTTGGTATTTCTGCCAAAACTGTAATACCATTTTCCTCGTCCTGCATCATCTTCTCACGAATACGTTTCATATCTGTAAGTGAATACATGAGCTTTGCATAGCTTCCTACATCAAATCCTGCTTCTAATCCCTTTCGGATTTCCTGCATCTGTAAATACGTAAAAAGAGGCTTCAAATAAGCAGATACATCAATCCGATTTTCCAATCCCAATCGAATTTCACGCATCTGTTGCCAATTGTAATCACTCTTTCCGTAGAGTGACACATCTATTCCGACTTCAATACCTTTAATGATTTCCTCTAACTGGCTTCCAATCAAATCTGCCGTCAGGTATGGTCCTAAATCTATATTTTTTTCAAATGCGATACGAATTTGTTCCAGTTGGTCCGCATCATAGCCTAATTCCAGATATCCACCCGGCATAATATTACTTATCAGGCATCGTCGAATCTGTAATAACAGTTCTGGCTTATATCCCTTTTGTACATAAGGAATCAAATCAATTCCTTTTTCCATTGCCTTTCGAATTTGACGCATCGTCAGGTAATCATAAGATTTATTCGCATAGGCTGTAATATCAGCACCACGTTCCAGCCCCTTCCGGATTTCTTCCATCTGGAACCAGTCGTAATCAGCGTCTGCATATTTACTGACATCTATTTCGTTTTCCAGACCAATTCGAATCTCATGCATTTGCTGTGATACATATTTTGCGTCTGCATACTGGGAAACATCTATATCATGCTCCAATCCTAATCTGACCTCACTCAGCTGCATCCAGTCAAACCCACATTGGGAATACTTTTTCAAATCGATGCCGGCTATTAAGCCCAGGCGCATTTCTTCCATCTGAAACCAGGGTATTTCCGGATTGGCATAGGTATCCACATCAATATCAGCTTCCAAACCAAGCCTCACCTGTTCAAGCTGTGCATGATCCAAGCCTCTTTTACGATAGATTTCTATATCCGCACCCAATATCTGTAGTTGCTGCAGTTCCTCTTCGTAATCCCATTCATTTATTTTATTCACTTGGTTTTTGATGCTTTCACTGTTCATAATTATGCCTCATAATTATCGCATGTACCGCACACTGATAGGCTTCTTCCACTTCCGGAAAAAGATTTTTTGCCTCTGTCAAATTACCATCTCTTAAATATTCTACAAATGGTATCATTGCCTGATATAAACCATTTACAGACAGATTGGCTGCCACACCTTTTACCGTATGTGCACAACCGAATGCATCTTCCACGTTATTATTTATCAAAAATTCCCTCATTTTGCTAAAATTTTCATCTTCCGTAAATTTATTTAAAAATTTAATATATAATTCTTCGTTATCTAAAAAACGTCCCATAGCATCCTCAACATCTATATTAGCCTCATTTAGTATATTTCTTTCTTTTTCTGTCATGTTGGCTCCTATCTGTGAACTTTTATCACATATAAATCTTCTTTTCTATCTGATAAATTTGCACGTGTACTTATTTTATATATTACTACAAAACAAAATAATTTTCTATTATTTACACATATTTTTCATATTTTTGTTTACAATTAGCCAAATCTCACCCTTTCTTGCCTCTCTTTAGTAAATA
The DNA here is from genome assembly GCA_028692055.1 of Lachnospiraceae bacterium. Taxonomy (GTDB): domain Bacteria; phylum Bacillota; class Clostridia; order Lachnospirales; family Lachnospiraceae; genus SZUA-378. Next base: position 31,444 of record JAQUYA010000019.1, read on the forward strand.
ATTATTGACTTTTTAATTATTATAGGTATTATAAAAATATAAGGTTTTATGTCATGGGGTTACATAAATGTTTCTATTAAGAGGGGTCAGAGAAAGGGTGGAAATCATATGGACAAGATTATCAGTACTACCGCACAGGTGAAAGAAAATAATAAAGAATTAATTAAAAAGGCAATCATTGAATTAAAGCAGGCAACAAAAATTATGGTTGCAAAAAAAACTGGATTGAGTGTCGCTACCTGTAATACCCTGCTCAATGAATTAGCTCGCAGTGAAGAAATCGTTGAAGTAAAATTAGAAAAAAAGGCTTCGTGTGCCGGTCGTCCTTCCAAAACCTTCCGCATAAATGATGATTTTCATCTTACCTGCTGTATCAGCTTTTTAAAGGATGCCACGGGTTTCAGTATTCACTATGAAATCATTGATTTGCTGGGAAATATCCTTTCAGAAAAGATGCTTTCTGAAGCCGAAATAACTTATGAAAAAATATATCATTTACTGCAATCCATTATTTTAGAATATTCTAATCTAAGAATAATCAGCATCAGTATTCCAGGAATGAAGGATGAAGACAATAAAATTGTTACCTGTTCCATACCGTCACTTATCGGAATCAATCTTGTGCAGAGCATTGAAGATGACTTTGGTATTCCTGCCATGATTGACAATGACATGAATCTAATTGCACTTGGACTTTATAAAGAAAAGAAAAATCTATCTTCTACTACAGTTATCTCTCTTTCTTTTGAAAACGGTAAATGTACTGGTGCCGGTATTATTATAAATGGAAGTATCATTCACGGGAAAAATAATCATGCTGGTGATACCACTATTTTGAACCTGCCCGTTGAGTCGCCACGCGGCCTCTTTCATTCCATACCCAAGATTAACATGGAGGATTCTATCGCAAAGGTAATCAGTATCTTTATTTATCTGTTTAATCCGGATATTATTATGCTGACCGGTCAAAGTATGAACATCACACTTATCGGACCTGTTTCTGATTTATGCAAAAGGTCTGTTGGCGAAGCCCGTATGCCCGAAATTGTTTATGCACAGGACACTAGCTCTTATCTCTTTACCGGACTGACAGAGGTTACACTCTCATAGAAAAACCTCCACACAATACAAAAAGGCTCCCGTAGGAGCCTCTTCTGGTTACAGTCCTCACAGGTTTCTGTAACACGATCACTGATAGTATCATACACAAACTTGGCACTTATGTCAACATGTTTTTCATGTTCTGTACCTGTATCAGTTCTTTATATTTTATGTCATATATTCTAATATATACTTTCTTTTTGCTTTTTAGTCACAAGCCTCCTGGAATTTCTTCCAGATTTCTGAGTGAAGATCTTCGGCTTCCTGACTGATATTTTGAATAATTTCACCTTCTGTTACGGTATCCGGTACGACAAGTGTGTCTTTTAATTCTGGCGATATAAATTCTTCTGCTGCTTTTGTAGTGCAGTAATAGCCAATGCTTTCAAAGCATTTTGCAGATACTTCCGGTTGAAGGATATAATTTAAAAATGCATTTGCTGCATCTGCATTTGGCGCCTGTGAAGGAATAAAACCAGCCATAATACCAAATCCAAGTCCCTCAGATGGATAGCATACAGATAAATCTGGATTTGCTTCTAATGCCTGTGTTACCTGTGAAGTATAGAGAAATGCAGCGCTTACTTCGCCACTTACAATGTAATCCTGCGTATTGCTGTCACTAATCAGTCGAATGTTTGGAGCTAACTCTAATAATTTATCTCCTGCTTTTTGAATAGTGTCCAAGTCCTCTGTATTAAAGGATTCTCCCAATGTCTTTAAAGTAATTCCATCAATAACCCTGTAATTTCCTACGATTGCCAAATTATCTTCTAATGCCGGATTCCATAAATCTTCGTAGCTTTTGATTTCAAACCCAACTGCCTCTTTATCATATACAATCAAAGGAATACCCGATCCGTAAGGTACGGTATATTCATTGGTAGCATCATAGAACTGGCTCTGGAATAACGGATTAATATTACCAAAATTTGGAATCTGCTCTTTGTTCAGCTTCTGAACCAATCCCTCTTTAATTGCCAACTCGATAATATAATCATCTGCAATAACTAGGTCGTAATCACCGCCTTTGGTTTCTTCAAGCTTTGCTAACATATCTTCATCATAATCAAAATTTGAATAATTAATCTTTACGCCTGTTTCCTCTTCAAATCCATCCAGTACTTCCTGTGGGAACATGCCATCCCATGTATAGAGATTGAGTTCTCCTGACAGAGCCGTGGTATTAGAATCCGTACTTTCGGCTGTTGCTTCCGCTGTTTGTGCGGCTTCCTGGGTGGTCTGGTTTGCGCCATTTTCATCATTTGTCGTGTTTTTTCCACATCCGGTTAATACTCCTGCTACCATCATGATTCCTAGTAAAATCGCGGCTATTTTTTTCATAGTTCTCCTCCTATTGCTTACTTCTTTATGACATGCTGCTTTGATTTCTCTTACCTATCCAGTTAGACAATAGTACGAGTAAAATTGTCACAGCAAGCATAATTGTTGCTAAGGCATTAATTTCTGGTGTTATGCCTGTTTTTAGTTTCGTATATATTTTAATCGGCAGTAAATTTACTTTTGGTCCTGTCACAAAAATACTGATAACTACATCATCAAAGGACATTGCAAAAGATAATAATACGCCGGATAAAATAGCAGGTACTAATTGTGGTAATATAATGTCAAAAAAAGTCCTTATCTGTGAAGCCCCTAAATCTCTTGCTGCTTCCTCCAGACTTTTATCAATACCAATTAGTCGTGCACTTACCATAATAAATAAATATGGAATACAAAAAGTAGTATGCGCGATAATTAAGGTAAACATTCCAAATGGCAATCCCATAAAGGAAAAGATACCCAAAAATACCATTCCCAGAATAATCTCAGGAATCATAAGCGGAAGTGTTGATAAATAGGATATCAAATCATTAAATTTGCTGGTGGTCTTTGACATACCAACAGCACCCAGTGTTCCAATGATAACTGCCAGAAAGCAGCTTGACAAAGCTAATAGCAGACTATTTCCCAATGCCTCTTTTATTTCTCTGTCCTTCCATAATACCTCGTACCAGGTAAGGCTGAATCCGCCCCAAACAGAAGATATCTTCGAGGCATTAAAAGAATAAAAAACCGTGAGTATAATTGGAATATACATTAAAACAGTAATCAGTATAATATAAAATATTGGAAACTTTCTATTTCCATTTCTATTTCCATTTCTACTTTTCTTTTTTTTCTTATTTCTATCTTTATGTTTGTCTGTCTGATTTATATTCACACTAAGCCCTCCACATTCCTGGTATGGAAGATTTTACGATACAGTCTTATTAATATCGAAGTTAATACCATTAAGATGACGGATAGCGCAGCTGCAAACGGCAGATTCCTTCCCTTGGTAAGCTGCTCCTGTATGACACTTCCGACTAATACAATCTTATTTCCTCCTAAAATATCTGCAATGAAAAATAGTCCCATAGATGGTATAAAGGTGAGGATTACACCTGACATTAATCCCGGTAAGGTTAATGGAAATGTAACTGTCCAAAATGCTTTTGTTCTGCTGGCGCCCAAATCCCTTGCTGCTTCTACCAGACTCCAATCCATTTTTTCAACACTGGAATAAACGGATAAAATCATAAAGGGAAGAAGTGCATATACCATTCCTGTTGCAACTGCTGGATAAGAATATAATAACTTCAGTGGTTTCTCTGTGATACCTAATCCCATGAGTACCATATCCAATACCCCATTACTGCGGAACATGATAATCCATCCATATAATCGAATCAGGGAACTGGTCCAAAAAGGTATCATAATAAGCAGCATCATCCTTTTTCTCCACTTATCCTCCAGTTGTCCCATATAGTAACCAAATGGGTAACCAATAAATATAATAATTGATGTTGATAAGAAAGCCAGTTGCAGGGATTCCTTAAATGTATTCAGATACAATGGCTCCAGGATTTTTTTATAATTATCCAAGGTGAAATCCATCACAACGCCCCATACCTCTGCACGGCTCATAAAACTTAATACAATCATATAAATAAGTGGAAAAATAACAAACAATATGGTAAATAAATAAATCGGAACCATCGTTAAGATAATCCATTTTTTGTGTTTCATATATTTAAAAAACCATGCCTTCCTGTCAGACTTCTATCTTTAACTTGGAATTCTCAATGAATGCCGCTACAAAATCAGTTGCCGGCGTTTCATAAATTTCCTTTGGTGTGCCTATCTGTTCTATTTTTCCCTCATTCATCACTACAATTCTATCGGACATCGCTGCTGCCTCTTCCTGGTCGTGAGTAATATAAATAAAGGTAATGTTCAGCTTCTTCTGCAGACGCTTCAGCTCTACCTGCATCTGTCTTCTTAGCTGCAAATCCAAGGCTCCCAATGGTTCATCTAATAATAGAATCTTTGGATTATTCACAATTGCCCTGGCAATTGCCACTCTCTGTCTCTGACCACCACTCAGTTCCGATGGCTTACGTTTCCCATACTCTTCTAATTGAACGAGTGCAAGCACCTCTTCCACTCTTGCCTTTATCTCTGCCTTTGGTACATTTTTTATTTTTAATCCATATCCAACATTGCTTTCTACCGACATGTGTGGAAATAATGCATAATTTTGAAAAACAGTATTTACATTCCTGTCATTTGGCTCCACATCTGTCACATCCACGCCCTGCAGGAAAACGCTTCCTTCGTCTGCTTCCTCAAGCCCCGCTATAATGCGAAGTGTCGTTGTCTTTCCACACCCGGAGGATCCAAGTATCGTTATAAACTCTCCTTCTTCCACCCGTAGGCTTATGCCATTTAAAACATCTACTACATCAAAACTCTTCTTAATACCCTTTAACTCTAAAATAGGGATTCCCATTTCAGCCTGCCTTTCTTACTACTTAACACTACTAGTATATCTATGAGTAAAGTGTCTTTATCATTTCAGATTATATCACGATTCATCGCTCATTATATCACAAGCATAGCTTGTGATCGCCATTCGCCGTTCGCTAAAGGTGAGCAAGCTCCCCATAGCTCACTAACACTCATTATATCATATGTATTAAATTGTGTGCAATTAAATTTTTATAAAATAATCCATGTCTGTCAAAAAGAGGCAGTAATAAGATATGAACATCATCTTATTACTGCCTCTGCTACTTTCTTGCTAAGTTCTGCTGAAAATCTACTTTTGTCAGGAGTCAGGAAAAATCTTTGTATACAAGAGCATAGGATGTGGAAGGGTAATTCGTAGAAAATGTAATTGTCTGGCCCATATTGTCCAAATCCTCAAACCAGGACATCTGACCAGGTGTTTCATTCACTCCTAATAACCGAAACTGTCTGCCTTGCTTCTGTAAGCCTTCTGGAATTTTCAATACATATTGATAGTTTTTATTCGTTTTCTCAACCACCTTACCGCTTGACCACGATGAAACGGTTATTTTATATGTATTTGCAAGTGTATAATCTCCAATAAAGGCCGCCGTTGCCACATAGAACTCTCTGCCCTGACTCCATCGGCCTCCCGTTACGATATAATCTCTGTTTGGAGTCGTGTTGGATACTGAACATTCTGAATAGAAAACGTGCCCATTTCCATATGTATTCAAATCCGTCCATGGAACTGTATTATTTACTGAATCCGTTGCTGCAAAGACATTTCGAATGGTTGGATTCGTACTTGCCTGAAAATCAGATGCCTTTGCATGATCATCAAACACGAAAGTTGCACCGCCTTCACTGTTTAATTCTCCCATCGATTTTAAGCTGTCATAGCTGGTGTAAGGAATGCTTCCAATCATTTCCGTAGTGACCCCTGTATTCTGTACCCGAAAAACAGGCTTCTCCTTTATCACACAAAAGGAAGTCCAGTTTCGTACAAAGGTTGTCGTGCAAATGGTAATATATTTCAAGTCTGGCATATGGGAAAATGCAAAAGCGCCAACAGATGTGACCCCTGCATCAATACGTAATGCTTCTATACTGCTGGTGTGCCAGGGTCTTTTGTTTAAATCCTGTACCTTATAATCAGGGATCATGCCACTTCCCGTGATATGAAGAACGCCTGGGGTGATTTCTGCAATCACCTCTGTCCCATTCAACTGATACCTGCCTCCACCAAGAGATTCCCAGTATCCATTGCTTTCTGCCTGTGCTTTCATAGGGAATAGACCTAACAGCAAAAGTACCATCAGACACAAAGAATATCGTATGCTTTTCCTATTGCTGTCTTTTCTTTTTTTCATACGCGCACTCCCTTTCAAGACAAATTTACATAAGTTTGTTCTTAATAACTTTGTTATTTCCACCCTAGATCTGAAAAAATTTCATATCTTCATCCAGTTCTACCGCCATTGTTTTTAAATCTTTTGCTGCATCTGCCAACAGACTAATGGTTGCATTCAATTCTTCCATAGAGGCTGTCGTCTCTTCCGTACTTGCCGCATTCTCTTCTGATATTGCAGACAAGTTCTGAATTACTGTATTTACTTTTCCTCTCGCATTGTCGCAAATTCCGGTTTGGTCTTTAATGGTACGTGTTTCTTCTCTCGAATTATTAACACCATCAATTACCTTCGCAAATTTCTCTTTTGTTTCTGCTAATTTCGCCTGTTGTTCCACAACAATTATGCCGACCTGTTCCATAATAGCTACACTGTTTTCCGATTCCTTTAGTAACTCATTGATTACTTTTTCAATCTCTGAAGCCGAATGATTGGATTGTTCTGCAAGCTTTTGAATTTCGGTCGCTACTACTGCAAATCCTCGTCCGTGCTCACCTGCCCGTGCTGCCTCTATGGAAGCATTTAAAGATAGCAGGTTTGTTTCTGTTGCTATTTCAGTAATCAGTTCTATCGCCTGGCGAATTGTCTGCACGGATGCATTAGTTGCATGAATCTGTGCAGATATCTTATCCATGGCTTCGGTTGTTCTGTCATTTGACTCTGTTAACTGCTGAATAATTATCTGTGATTCATCACTTGCTGTCTTCATGTCATCCGAAGTATGATCCAGCCCATCTACTTTCGTAACAATGCCTTCAATTACATCTCCCATTTCTCCAATGTTTGTGGAAGCATGTTCAATATCCTCTGCCTGACAGGTTGCTCCCTTTGCAATATCTTCTACTGCTCTGCTGATTTCATCCGCAGTCTGACTGGATTGTGATGCCATATTTTCTAATCCATCTCCCGAATCAAGGAGTGCATCTGCAGAACCTTTTATCCTTCCAATCAATCCCGCTAATTTTTCTTTAAAAAAATCAAGCGAATTTAACATAATGCCTACTTCATCGCTTCGTTTCTCATACTTTCTATTTATTTGAACTGTAAGATTTCCATTTGATAATTCCTGAATGACTCTTTCCGATTCTTTAATTGCATTTGATAGTGAATAGGATGTGGTAATGGTTACACATAGTGCAAGTGCGAAAATGAAAGCGGCAATTGCATATATGGTATTTTGCTTTTCAGCTATAAATCCGTCTACCGTTGCAGAGGGTTCTCCTGCAAATACCATACCAGCTATCGTTCCTGCATTGTCTTTTATGGGAAGATAATAGGCATAGAAATTCTCACCATTTACATCTGCATTATAACTGACATATTCTGTTCCTTTCGTAAGTACTGCATCAATAACTGCTTCTGATGCCTTGGTTCCGGTTGCTCTTTCCCCAGTTTCAGAGCTTACAACAGATGTAATCTTTCTGGTATCCCCATAGAAGAGCGTTACATCGTAGCCGGTATTTTCTTTAATCCTGTCTGCCACGCTGTGTTCATCGTTGATATCCATATCACCCTTCATAAATTTACCATCTGCTGACACGCTGTAATCACCGGCATCTAATGCATTGTAAATTTCGAAAAACGAATAGGCTGTCCCTCTCAAGCCATCTACAATTTGTTCTCTCATCCCCTGCTTCATGTTGTTTACTGAAAATACTACGATTGTTACTGTCATTATGGTAAGCGGTAATAGAACCATTGCCAGTAATTTTACCAGTATTGTTACTCTGGCACCTTTCTGTTTTCCCTTTTTGTCCATTAAAAAAGACTCCTCTCTTTTTCATCCTTTCTACACAAATTTCTATTTTCCCCTAAATATAATATATCACTTTTTACTATATTTTTTATCGTTTTTCCCGTTTTTTTTTTTTTAAGTGAAAAAAATTTATATTTTTGTACAAAAAAAGCTGCAAACCAATCATTTTCATTTGGTTTACAGTTCTTATGTGAGAGCGATAGACGGGACTCGAACCCGCGGTCTCGACCTTGGCAAGGTCGCGCTTTACCAGCTAAGCTACTATCGCATATTCAATTTTTAAAGCAAAGCGGGTGATGGGAATCGAACCCACGTATCTAGCTTGGAAGGCTAGTGTTCTACCATTGAACTACACCCGCATATCAAACATTGTAACTGAATGCCCAGAACCGGAATCGAACCAGTGACACGAGGATTTTCAGTCCTCTGCTCTACCGACTGAGCTATCTGGGCTTATTCTATATCTCGTGCGTTTCAGCAACAATGTTGATTTTATTATATATTTGCTTTGTTGTCAACCCTATTTCATCATTTTTTCCACTTTACACATTTACAAAACTAATTTCTACCTCTCCTGCATAAAAACTCCCCTTTTGACACTTGAACCTTTAAAAGAAATTATTAATAAAAGATTTCTTTCGATAGAATACCTTTTGTAAGATTTCCACTTTTTCCAAATTCGGTACTGTTACCTTCTCTATCCATGCGAAATCTTCCATGGAATAGTTACCGACAATGGCTGCAGAAAATACAGAAATTGGCATGCAAATATCAAATTCTTCTGTTTGTTCTTCGCAAAGGTGTACGACTTCTGTCGCTTTGTTTTCCTGGAACGTCACGGAAAAAAGTCCATT
>JAQUYA010000099.1 GCA_028692055.1 Lachnospiraceae bacterium
CACGCTTCACCTGACGGTTTTGCCATGAACGCAGCTGCGTCTGCGTCTCAGCAAGATCCGCTTCCACGTCTTCCATGGGGGTCATCCGAAACTTAAACGGCAAGTCATCATATAGCGTACAGAATTTACATTTGTGATGTGTGCAGCCTGCCGTAACCTCAATGAGAAGCGAATTCGCTTCATAGGGAGGTCTCCAAATCGTACCAGTAAAATGCATATTGTTTTCTCCTTTTCGTGATGGTAATTTATGGTTGAACGGATTACATATTCTCCGTTTCTGATCACAGATTACAGCACAAGTCTTTTTGGTTCAAGTACGGTCTTTTTATGGCTATAGTTTTATTTTTTATACATAGTACTAAAAATAACAGTACTTTGATTTTTGAGTGTTTTAAGGATATAATAGTGAAAAAGGAGGGAACGCAATGGCAGATAACAAATTCCGGAGTCAGGATTCGCTGGCCCGGTGCGTACCGATGAGTATGCTGCAGTCGGTATTAAGCGGTAAATGGAAAATTTTAATTCTCTGGTATATTTCTTTTTATAAGGTGCAGCGCTTTGGGGAATTGATGCGCCGGCTGAATGGCATTACGCAGTCCACACTGACGAAACAATTACGCGAATTAGAGAAAGATGGATTTTTACATCGAGAGATATACAAGGAAGTACCCCCAAAAGTGGAATACACTTTAACGGAAATCGGAAAAAGCTTTGTTCCAATTCTGCATGAAATGATGGCTTGGAGTGAAACACATCTTTGTCCGGCAGGGTATGTGAATCCTTACACTTCATCGGATGACAGCACAAGCGGGTCTGAAATGGAGTAACATCAAACACGACCAGCACACATTGGTATATAATTTGATACTATGTGTAAAAAAAGACCGTACTTTTATAAAATAAATTCCTCCCGTATACTAAGATCAGCTTTCGTATAAAGGAGGAATTTTCTATGCATTTCACTGGAAGAACGTGGCGGCCGCCTTATGAGTCCGCTTCATTTATTATCCAGTTACCGCTTATTTGCCTAAGGAACGGGATCGTGTGATCAGCGAACTGCAAGGTATCATAGATACAGTGGATGAAGCTGTCATGGAACAATATCGAACCGAATTAAAGGCATTGGGATAATACATAGACTGGGTTAAGAATCAGATGCAGTGTCTTTTGAACAGTTGTCTTTGTTTCCTAAGCTGTCTAAATATTGAGAGCCCCAGTCACACATGGAATTCAGTACGGGAATAATGCTCTTTCCGAATTCTGTTAACCGGTAATCTGTTTTAGGCGGTATTACAGGGTAAATGGTCCTCTGAATCAGACCGTCTTTTTCCAGTTCACGTAGCTGCTGTGTCAGCATTTTAGGAGTGGCCTGTGGAAGCAAGCGATGAAGTTCGCTAAAGCGCAGCACATGATCAACCAAATGAAACAGTATTAATGCTTTGTACTTGCCGCCAATTAAATCCAGTGTGGCTTCCACCGGGCAGTTAAAGGTACTTGGACATTTCATATAATCACCTCACTTTACACTATCTTTTTGGATACTATATTACTTTTTAGTACGTTCTTGTTAAAAAGATAATTGCTGATATAATAATAGCATAAGTTGATGAGCACATCAACCGAATGCCTGCAGGCAATTTAGTATAAATATCTACCTAAACAGTGCATTCTTGTGGATTCTTTCATGGGGGTTGCAATATAGTTGTTGGTTGACGAAACAAAAAACATTTACTAGAAAGGATATTAAATTATGGATTTTATTATAATTGCAAAACAGCGTTTCTCCGTGCGTACCTATACGGATAAGAAGGTGGAGTCAGAAAAACTGGACAGAATTCTCGAAGCTGCGCATGTAGCACCTACTGCTGCAAACCTCCAGCCGGTTCATCTGATTGCCGTTCAGAGCAAGGAGGGATTGGAAAAGATTGGCAAGGCGGCAAACATCTACGGCGCTCCTTTGGCAATCATTGTCTGCGCAGATCATGATAAGGCGTGGGTACGCCCCTTCGACAAGAAGCAGACCAGCGACATTGATGCCGCTATTCTGACCGACCACATGATGCTTCAGGCAACGGAGCTTGGTCTGGGAACCGTTTGGGTCTGCTACTTCAAACCAGATGTTCTTCGCAAAGAATTTGATATTCCAACCAATATGGAACCGATCAACATTCTGGTCATCGGCTACTCGGACGAGGGAGAGGCAGACATCCATCGTTTCGGCCAGCAGCGCATTTCAATGAGCGAGCTGGTTTCCTATGATAAGTTGCAAGTAAACACTGAACGCTGAAAAGCGCAGCCTCAAAATGGAGGCTGCGCTTTTTAACGCTCAGAGATATGAGCATAGGTTTCTTCGGCAAGTTCTCCTACACAGCGCTTTCTCTCCATTAGTTTCCAGAGGATTTTCATACGTGTATAATTGCCCATGGCTTTGTGCAGTTCGGACAACTTTTCTAAATCATCCTGCCCCACACATTCATAAGTAAAATGCGCCGGGTATCCAGGCCATTCTCGGCAAGCCGCTGTACTGCTTCGTCAATCGCAGGCATCCATAGCAGAGATTGCAGGTTAGGTTGGGTACGAAAACCAGAGTAAATTTGCCACTGCGTTTCGGGACGTTCTAAAGATTCCGCCGACAGAGTACCGAAAACAGAATATTAGCGAATAAAGAGGTAATTCTTAGCATAATCCTAAGATGAAATTTTGAAAAAGTTGATAGAAAAACTTTTGCATGTACTGAAACATAAATCTGTGAATGTAAAAAAATCTTTTATCTGTGGAAAAAGAATAAGAAACGTTATATCCGGAAATGACAAAGAGGGATTTTGCATTTAATGCGAGTTACACGCTACGGATAGATTAATATAAATTATTTTGAAATCTTTATAAAATCTTCAAATTTGCTTTCTATACTTTAACCAAACATAAGGAGGATATGAACAAATATGAAAGCAATTTTAAAAACAGACAATCTATGTAAAGATTTCAAAAAGCAAAAGGCAGTGAATAATGTATCTATAACTGTCCGTGAAAATTCAATATATGGGCTGCTCGGTCCAAATGGTGCTGGAAAATCAACCACTTTGAAAATGATTACGGGTATGCTTCGTCCTACTAGCGGTAAAGTTCTTTTTAATGGGCATGACTGGAACAGAAAAGATTTAGAACAGATAGGAGCTTTGATTGAAACACCTCCACTTTATGAAAATCTTTCCGCAGTAGAAAATTTAGAAGTCCGTGCAAAATTACTAAATATTCCCAAAACCAAAATAGATGAAGTTTTGGAAATAGTTGATTTGCAGAATACGGGAAGAAAAAAAGCAGGACAATTTTCGATGGGAATGAAGCAACGTTTGGGAATAGCTATTGCTTTGTTAAATAGTCCTAAATTGTTAATTTTAGATGAGCCGACAAATGGCTTAGATCCTATCGGCATACAAGAATTACGTTCTCTTATTCGTTCTTTTCCTTCTGAAGGGATTACTGTTATTCTATCTAGCCATCTTCTATCAGAGGTTCAGCTTATCGCTGATGATATTGGTATCATTTCAAATGGTATTTTAGGATATGAGGGACAGATGGATAAAGATGAAAATTTAGAAAACCTGTTTATAGAAGTCGTAAGGAAATCACAGGAGGGACGATAAAATGGAAAATTATATATCTTCTGAATATTTAAAACATAAAAATACATTTGAAAAAAAATTAGTATGGTTAGCTCCTATACTAACTTTATTTTTGAATGTACTTGCCCCCATGTGGTATCAACAAAATTCGTATAACTGGTGGTATGTATTATTATATCCTGGTTGTTTAACGCTATTATCTATTTTAATAATTCAAAGAGATAACGGAAAATTAAAGTTCAGAGCAATTTTGTCATTGCCTGTTGACTTAAAAAAAGTATGGTATGCAAAAATAATTACTTGTATAATATACATTGTGCTTGCGAATACAATTTTGATGTTGTGCAATATCGCAGGTGGTTTTATCATTCAACAAATTTTTCATGTATCTATGACAATTAGCCCAATACAGGCACTATACGGAACACTTTGCATTATTCTGGCAAGTATATGGAATATTCCACTATGCTTATGGTTTACAAAAAAAGCAGGTGCTTTCGCCACGCTCATATTAAATGTTGGATTGAGCTTTGTATTTGGTACATACGGGACAAATACAAGTTTTTGGTTCATATGTCCTTATAGCTGGGTTACTCGCCTTATGGTGCCCACATTAGGAATATTACCGAATGGCGAACCAGTAACAGGAAGTGCTTTATCAACTCCTTTACCGTTAGTTATTATGACAATCTGCTTGTCATTGATTTTACTTTATGCAATTTCAAAAGCAACGGCAAAATCTTTTATAAAGCAGGAGGTTCTTTAATGTTTAGTATTATTAGATGTTTTCAAGCAGAATGGCTTAAAAGCAGACATACACCATTTCTTTTAGTCCATGTGCTTTTTCCGTTAATAGGAGCTGGTGTTTTCGCAGAATATTTTCATATATCCGGTTGGAATGAGATGACAAATGTAGCAACCTTTTTAGAGGCATTAGCGATGGTTTTTCCATTTGTTATTGGTATCGTTGTAGGTATGATAGTCGAGTTAGAAAATGGAGCAGGTCATTTTCAGTTAATTTTAGGCACGATCCGTTCACGCATAGCAGTTTATATCGGAAGATTAGTATATCTTGTTGTTTTAGCAATTTTTGCAACAATACTTTGTGTTTTCTTGTTTTCTGTACTCTATCCAGTTATGCCGTTTTCGTTTTATATAAAACCGCTTATCATGTTGATATTGTCTGTGATACCACTTTATCTTATTTCCATACTTGTCGGCTTTAGTTTAGGAAAAAGTGTATCTATGGGCATAGGTATTGTAGGAAGTCTATTATCTGCGTTGCTAGTTACGGGACTTGGAGATTTTATTTGGAAATTCCTGCCCTGGGGTTGGAGTGTACGATTTATGGATTATTGTGTTTTAAGACATGTTAATGAGGGACAGTTCCGTTCTGGCTTTCCTGAGTTTCAACTAGGTTTTATACTTATGCTGGTTTTTACAGTAGTGCTGTTTATCATAAGTTTAGTGTGGTTTCAGAGATGGGAAGGAGCAAAAGAAAATGAGTGAAAAAATATTAAACCAAACTTTGCCAATAGTAAAATTAAATACAGCAAATCAGGATACAAGACAAAATAGATGAAAAAAATTTATTCTGACAGACGAAACTGTAGGAGGTGTAGGTATTGGCAAATATATTAGTCGTTGATGATGAAGAAATGATTTTGCAGTTAATCAAAAATGGGCTTGGAAAAGACGGGCATATTGTAACTGTGTATTCTTCTGCAAAGGAAGTCCCCTTAGACACTTTGAATTACTATGATTTAGTCATTTTAGATGTTATGATGCCTGATATAGACGGTTTTTCTTTCTGTAAATCTATAAGAGATTTTATTGATTGTCCCGTCCTCTTTCTAACGGCAAAGACAATGGAAAATGATATTACTTTTGGCTTAGGCTTAGGGGCTGATGATTATTTGACAAAACCATTCCGTATTACAGAATTGCGGGCACGGATCAATGCTCATTTGCGTAGAGAGAAACGCGAAAAACACAGTGCATTAAATTTGGATAAGATAAGAATAGACTTACGGGCAAAGGCAATTAACGTTGATAATAAACCTGTCCCTTTTACAAAAAGTGAATATTTGATTTGTGAGTATCTTGCTGGGAACAAAGGGCAGGTTTTTTCAAAGGAACAAATATACGAAGCCACATTTTCTTTTTACGGAGAAAGCGATAGTTCTACAATCTCGACACATATAAAAAATATAAGGTCAAAGTTTGAGAAACTGGGTGTTCAGCCAATCGTAACAGTCTGGGGGATAGGTTATAAATGGGAATAAAAATGAAAACATCACTTACAAGAACTTTTCGTAAATTTCTTGTTTGTCTACTTGGCGGACTATGCTTGTCCGTTGTTGTCCCTTTTGCCTGTATGTTATTTGCTTCCGGTATGGGGCTTGTAACACTTGCAGATAATAATGAACGGCAAACGGAAGCTTTAGTCCCGATAGTGACTGCAACGCCGAATGTATCAGATATACACTTTCCTATTGGAACTAAATTTCTTCGATTAACGAAAAACTATGAATACATAGATGCGAATATGAATGAAGAAGAAAAAGAAAAGGCTTTAATGTTTGCCAAAACGGGGTTCATGGATACAAGTGGTAAAACGCAGTTTATTTTCGTTACACGAGATGATGAATATATTGTTTTGCAGTATGTTATAGGTTCTCAATATTTAAATTCAAAATTCAACCAGTATTTACCGTCCCAAGAAATTATGATGATTTCTTTAATCGTTATAAGCAGTTTAGGGGTATGTGTTTATCTGACGGTTCATTTTGCTAAAGATCTGAGAAAGGAATTGACACCTATTTTAGAAGCTACCAAAGAAATTGAAAATCACAACTTAGATTTTACTATTGGACATTCTAAAATATTGGAATTTGAAAACGTGATTATATCTTTTGACAGTATGCGAAACAGCTTAAAGGGGTCATTAGAAAAACAATGGCGAAGTGAAAAAGCACAAAGAGAACAGATTGCTTCTTTAGCCCATGATTTAAAAACTCCGTTAACTGTTATGCAGGGGAACATTGACCTGTTAGATGAAACAGAACTTGACGAAGAACAAAAACTATATTTATCGTATGCAATGAGTAGCTCTGAGCAGATGAAACAGTATATAAAAATTTTGATTGATATATCCAAAGCGCCTGCTGGTTATCAATTACAAATGGAAGATATAAATTTTCCGAAGTTTTGGGAGCATATCCTATTTCAGACTGAAATCATCAGCAAAGACAAAGGTATTGTTATTCAGCAGATACAGTGTAATTTCCCACAGACCATAGCTGGGGATAGAATGTTACTGGAACGGGCATTTATGAATTTGGTTTCAAATTCTTTGGAGTATTCACCTGAAAACTCTACAGTGTATATAGATGTAGATAGCAAGGAAAACTACTTGAATATCTGTATTACTGACTGTGGTTGTGGTTTTTCGCAAGATGCATTGGAACACGCAAAAGAACGTTTCTATATGGCTGACCAAAGCAGAAGCTCTAAACTGCATTACGGAATGGGTTTATATATTGTTGATAGCATTATAAAACAGCATAAAGGAAAACTTTTACTAGATAATTCCACAGAAACCAAAGGTGCCAAAGTTACTATACAGTTACCGTTATAAGAGAAAGGGCAGTTTTTTCTGCAATTACTGAATTTTAGGTATACATGAGAAATTGTCTCATGTATTTTCGTAAATAGGAATTGACGAAAACAGGAAAAAGGCATAGACTGATAATTGAATTATCGATAATTTGATTATCAGTTTGGGGGGGGGCGTGAGATGTCAAAACCGGATACAACCATTGATCCAAGGATTCTGGACAGCGCGAAAAAGGAATTCCTGGAAAATGGATTTGAAAAAGCTTCGTTACAGACAATCTGCAAAAATGCGGAGGTCACCACTGGCGCCCTATATAAGCGGTACAAAGGGAAGGAAGCGCTGTTTTGCAGCGTTGTGGAACCAACGATCGAAGGGATTTATGCAATGATCAGGCAGCGGACACTGTCCCAGAAGGAACTGCAGAAGATCAGTGATCAGGAGTTGATCGACGCATGGAGCATGAAGAAAGAAGTGATCATGTATTACTTCAAAGTATTCTATCAGTACAGAGATGGTTTTCTCCTGCTGCTGAAGCATGCGGCGGGGACGAAGCACGAAGATTTTGCCCATGAGCTGGTGGAAGGTATGAGCGTCAGCACGATCATGTACTACCGGGAAGGGCACAAAAGAGGCCTGTTTCAGAGAGAAATCAGCGACGAGGAATTCCATGTGCTGCTGTCTGCATTCTGGTCAGCGGTCTATGAACCCTTTATCCATGGCATGTCCTGGGAACAACTGGAACACCATGCAGAATTGCTCTGTTGTTATTTTGACTGGATTCATGTGCTGGATATTCGGGGAAAATAAGGTGAAGCATTACAAAATTGTGCCTGATCATCAGGCATTATTTTTTAAACGCTGGTTAGCAAAAACTAACCAAAAACAATAGGAGGGAATTTATGTTTAAACAGGCATTGAAATATGTGGAAGGGTACAAGGCATATACATACCGTGCCATTGTCTATATTCTCATGGGGATTGCTTTTAGCATCGTCCTATATCTGTGTATTTATCGTATTGTAAATGCACTGCTCCAGGGGGAGGAGATCACCCTCACATTTCTTGTGGTGACTATAGGGGCTGCGCTGGTGGCTCTGTTGCTGCATGAGATTTTAAACGTCAAGGGGTTGCAGCAGTCGCATATTGCAGCGTATAACACCCTGAAAAATCTGCGGATTTCCCTGCAGGGAAAGTTAGAAAATCTGCCGCTTGGAACTATAGAAGAGATAGGTACAGGTGCCATGAAGAAAATGTTTATCGATGATATC
>JAQUYA010000100.1:0-5078 GCA_028692055.1 Lachnospiraceae bacterium
ATTTTTTAGCCTTTCTGACCTCTTTAGCAGTCGCAAATTCAATCTAGTATATCATCATTTAAAGTTTTAATAACCTATTTATACTATCAAATTTTCCTTTTTTTTGCAATGTTAGATATCCCTCAACTATCTTTCTTAAATCAATTCCTTTTGAAACAAAATCTTTTTCTCTATCCGGACTGATTTTTTCCAGTCTGAATTCCGGATTATGAGTTCTTCCATATAATGCTCTCTCACAAAGCTGTCCGTACACCATATCCGATAAATATCGGTTTCTGCTCTTTGGAGTATCTGATTTGACAGCTTGATTACATAAACATTTCTTCTCTTTTCCAGCCAGAATTTCACTCCAATGACATGATATTTCTCTTTTTCACAGGCTCTTCTTGCCATAATCATTATCATCTTAATAACCACTCCTCTCTCAGGCTACACTTTGTATGTAATTGTACTTATTTTAGTGCAATAAAGTAGTTGTTTTTTACAGTAATATATGGTAAATTTATTCCGTTGGACGCAGACAAGTGTCCATTCTCTGGAGAGTCTTTACTCGAAAAGTGATTAAAAATGTGAAGTTATTCCATTTTAATATCTTTTCACGAAAAGCGCCGAAGGTGTAACGCAGTAAGTATCCTTATTTACTGTCTATCTCTCAGGCAAAAGGACAGAGCATTTCATATGCATGTTCTACTCTTGAGAGAGCTGGTACGGAAGTAACAGCTCTTATTTTTATTTCTAAATCATGAGAGGAAGGAACAATCAAAATGTTAGAAACAATCAATTCAATTCTCGGAGCCATAGATGACTTCGTATGGGGAATACCACTTATCGTGCTTATTCTCGCTGTAGGTATCTTTTTAACCATTCGTTTAAAAGGCTTACAAATCTCAAAATTACCACTTGCAGTAAAATCTATCTTTAAGAACGAACGGAGCGGTAGCGATGGTGAAGTAACCAGCTTTGGTGCTTTATGTACTGCACTTTCTGCTACTATCGGAACCGGTAATATCGTCGGTGTAGCAACTGCACTTGTAGCCGGTGGTCCCGGTGCTTTATTCTGGATGTGGATTGCCGCTTTACTTGGAACTGCAACCAAATATGCAGAATGCTTATTAGCTGTAAAATATCGTGTTGTTGCCGAAGACGGTCATGTAATCGGCGGACCTTTCTATTATATTGAAAAAGGTATGGGCAAAAACTGGAAATGGCTCGGTAAAATCTTCGCCTTCTTCGGTGTGGGCGTAGGGCTTATGGGTATTGGTACTTTCACTCAGGTAAATGGTATTGCCAGTGCTGTAAATAATTTCTTTGACCCAAATAATGTGTGGACTGTTTTCTTATTCGGAAGAGAATATTCCTGGACCGTGGTAATTGCAGGTATTATCTTAACAATATGTGTTGCCCTCGTTATCATTGGTGGATTAAAGAGAATCTCACATGTAGCGGAAGTCATCGTCCCATTTATGGCACTGCTCTATGTCCTGACTGCATTATTAATTTTAATCACTAACTTTACCGCTATCCCTGCTGCTATTGTTACCATCGTTCAGAGTGCATTTGGTCTTCGTGCTGCTGCAGGTGGCGCGATGGGTGCCATCATCGTAGCTATGCAAAAAGGTATTGCACGTGGTATTTTCTCAAACGAAGCAGGTCTTGGTAGCGCACCAATTGCAGCCGCTGCTGCCCAGACAGACGAATGTGTACGGCAAGGGCTTATTTCCATGACCGGTACCTTCATTGATACCATTATCATCTGTACGATGACTGGTCTTACCATTGTCATTACCGGAGCCTGGGATATGGGATTAGAAGGCGTTGCTGTTACGACCAAAGCTTTCCAGATGGGGTTACCTTTCCCTAGTACGGTTGCTTCCTTCATCCTAATGGTGTGCCTTGTATTCTTTGCCTTTACTACGATTCTTGGCTGGGATTACTACAGTGAACGTTGTTTAGAGTACATCGTAAATGGCAATCAAAAAGTGGTTAAAGGCTATCGCTGGTTATATATCTTAGCCGTATTTATCGGACCTTTTATGACCGTATCCGCCGTATGGACAATCGCTGATATTTTCAATGGACTTATGGCAATCCCTAACCTGATTGCAATTATTGCATTAAACGGTGTAATCGTAGCCGAAACAAAATCCTATTTCCAAAGATATAAAAATTAACTGATTTAATATTTTATTGTGGCACTGATGATTTCTCCGTCACTCCGACCACAGGTATTTCGATAGCCAAGCAGCTGGTTATCGTTCATACCACAGGTTGGGGTGGCGCTGTAGTGCTTTTCCTTATAATTTCTACCTTTATCCACATAAATGCAGACATTATAGTTGCAGGAACTACAGGCATAATCATATCTCCTATCCCCATTTCCATCTTTATGATCTCGAAAAAAATCCAGATACTCATTTCCACATAATCCTTTACAGCTATTGCCATGCACATGATATTCTGCTTCTCCAAAGCATACTCCACCAGTTTCCGCACTCCCATCGTGATAATGATATTCATACTCCACTCCTTGTGCAGTATTGGAAGCCGCACCGTCAGCAAAGCCCTGCTTATACTGCATTTCTGCCAATCGGTTAATATGCTCTGCCATCGTATTTGGTGTAGAATTTACCGGAGTATCCACACCCTTGGCTGTAATAGCGGCAGAAATAATATTACAGCCATTCTGGAAATTTACATACATCTCATTTATTTTCTGCTGCATCTCAACGACATGTGAAGTAAATGAATTGTCTACTGCATCAATATGATTTTGGGAAGTCAATAGTCCCTCGCCCATTTGTATTAATTTCTGCGTCATTTCCTGTAAGTTCACTCCGACATTGGATAATGTCTGCGCAAATTCTTCTTCCGTGCCGGTATATCCAGCCTCCACCGCTTGCACATAAGCGTCCTTGCCATTGATTCCATCCCTTCCATTCAATCCGTCCGCACCATCTTTTCCATTGGCACCATCGATTCCATTCAGACCATTTACGCCTGCTTTTCCCTGTATTCCATCTTTTCCATTTACTCCAGCGCTTCCAGAAGTTCCATCTTTTCCATTCGTACCGGCTATCCCTCGGTTGTCTGATAGAGTATCCTTAGTTTCACTGGTTTCAACCAAAGAATCCTTTTGTATCAATTGCTGTACCTGTTCTACCAACTGTGCATATTGTTTCTGTAATACACTATTTTTTGATGTACTTTCTTCTGACGCTATCATCTTTTGTTCCGCTTCTATTTTTGTTCCATCGCCCCTGTCACTCCGTAATATATGACTTATATTACTTTGTTTCACTACATAACGAATCGTTGTACCTGTCAATAGTAAAACAAGCGTTCCAATTCCAACCATACCGGCTATATTTAGAAATCGTGTTACTTCTTCCTCTGTGTCAATCCCTTTTACCCAAAATACAATTTCTCTCACTTTTTTCTCCACTTTTGGGCATAGTTCACCAATTTTCTGCTTCATTTTTTTAATTAAATCTTGTACCATTTTCCCTTACACCCATAGTAATCTACAGGTATCCTTTCTTTTTTAAATTTTTTTAACTGATAAATAATTACATATAACAATAATGGAAAGTTGCGCTGAAATAGCGGCTTATCTTGTAGATACTGGAATGTATCTAGAATGATTTTACCTCAAACTAAAACATAAGCAGAGGCTATTTTGCTAATATAGCATAGCCTCTGCTAAAAATCAAGTACTTTTAGAGCGAAGAGGTGATTACTCCTGTTGCTATTGCCTGTGCCGGCAATACTATAGCAACTATTTTTCCCTGTAATCGTACATTCACATTCATTTCTGTTCCCGTTCGATTTAATAGTATCACGCTAATGCTCTTATCTGGATTGATGAACGCTGTCGTTTCTACATTTTCATTGTAAGTTGTGTGCGCAATCTGTTTCGCTCCCGGCAACAGATATTGACTGAAATGCTTCACATAGGCTAACGTATTTCGCTCTAGTAGTTCTCCCTTTTTTGTATCATACAGATACGGCGCATCACAGAAATTCCCCACATGATTTGGTCCTCCCTGTTCGTCCAAAAGGATATTCCAATCATAGAATGCCTGCATTCCGTTATTTAGGTTACCTATCATATCATGTGCGTATTTCTGTGCGTTTGCCAGATAATCATCTTTTCCATACTTGCAGTATTCAATACATGCCTCGGATAACACTAATATTTTGTCTGGAAACTGTTCCTTTACCAGACGAATCGCATCAAAATGGTCCCCACTGTACCAATGGAATGCAATACCAGCTATCATTTTGTCTGTATCTGCATCAATAATATCTCTCGCCCTCTCATACAGACGTTCTTTATTATGGTCCCAGACAAAAAGCTCTACATCAGCCAGATTTCTTTTTTGCATTGTTGGATATAAATAATCTCGTAAAAAGCTTTTTTCTTCCTCTGCAGTAAATTCACACGAATCCCATATTTGTTTTGCCTTTGGTTCATTCTGTACGGAAAGCCTCGTCACCTTATATCCTCTTGCTCGAAATTCCTCGATATATCTGCAAATATAATTTGCCCAGAATTCTCTAAATTCGTCTTTTAACTTACCACCATTGTTACGCTCTCCATTTGTTTTCATAAATGCAGGTGGTGACCATGGGGTCAGCATGATTTCAATTGGTGTCGGACATGCCTTCTGTGCATCCTCTAACAATGGGAAAATATATTTTGCTGCACGTCCTAAATCAAAGCTATCCATATTTACGTCCTTTTTATCAGACATTGCTTCATAGTGCTCAAGTGAGAAATCACAGCTATCAATATGAATTCTTGCAATGCGGTAACGTAAACCGTCTTCCCCAAAATAAGTCTTCAGCATTTCTTTTTTCTGCACTTCCGTCATAAGCGAATACACATATCCCGCCGAATCCGTCAAAGCTCCGCCAAACCCCTGTATCTCCTGATACGTGATTTCCGGATACAGATTTACCACTTCATTTTCTTTTCCTTCATCTACTAGAAAGGGAAGCTTTGTTTCTATTTCTTCTTTTACATTATTCTTAAATGTTGTTGTATGTAATTCAAACTGCATGCCCGTTCTCCTTCT
>JAQUYA010000100.1:5178-8433 GCA_028692055.1 Lachnospiraceae bacterium
TATCTCCAACTGAACTTTGTACAGAATCATTCCTTTTATTTTGATTTTTTGTATTCTGATGGACTTAATCCAGTTATTTTTTTGAATACCTTGGAAAAATATTTTTCATCACGAAAGCCTACTTTATAGGCTACTTCATAGGTTTTCATACCCATATCAGACAAAAACATTTTCGCCTGCTCTACACGAAACTGATTCAGGAAATCAATAAAACCGCATTGTTCATACCGGCTGAATAAGGAGGATAAATAAGTAGGGGTCACCTTCACTTCCTCAGCGACAAGTGCCAGTGATATTTCTTCTTCGTAGTGTTCCCGTAAATAGTCCTTTGCTGCTTCTATAATAGGGTTCCATTCGTTCTTTTCCTGCTTTTCTTCCTTATCGTCACATAACGCAAGTACACCTTTTACTTTGTTTAATATTTCCGTTGGACGGCATGGTTT
The DNA here is from genome assembly GCA_028692055.1 of Lachnospiraceae bacterium. Lineage (GTDB taxonomy): Bacteria > Bacillota > Clostridia > Lachnospirales > Lachnospiraceae > SZUA-378. The sequence continues at coordinate 5,622 of JAQUYA010000100.1, forward strand.
TACTATATAATCCATTGCCCCCAGACGTAATGCCTTTTGTGCATATTTAAATTCATCATAACCACTTAGAATAATGGTCTTTGGACACACCTCCGCCTGAATAGCTTCTGACATGACCTCAAATCCATCCTTTTCTGGCATTTGCACATCTAAAAGCATCACATCCGGTTTATGCTTATAAATGATTTCCAATGCTTCCACTCCATTTTCAGCCGTATAAATTGTATCTAAAAATGTTGCATTTATTTGCAAATAAGTAAGTATTCCATTTCTAATCTTTGCCTCATCATCTACAATCAGTAATGTCTTTTTAGACATTTCTATCTCCCTCCATCTGTAAGGGCAGTCTTATGGTAATCGTCGTTCCTGCTCCTAAGGTACTGTTAATCTGTAAGGAAAAGTCTTCTCCATATCGTAAGCGCAATCGTTCCCGTACATTTTTGATTGCATATTTACTAATTCGCTGGTTGGAGTACTGTTTGTTATCCTCATTCATAAAGACCTGCTGTACCTGTTCTTCATTCATTCCGACACCATTGTCAGAAATCTTAAATACCATGTATGCCTCTTCCAGAAATCCATGTACATCGATAAATCCGGTGTTACTGGTATTCTCTAACCCATGTACAATCGCATTCTCCACAAATGGCTGCAGAATAAGTTTTGGTATTTCCATATCTTTCATATCTGATAATAAATTCACCCGATAATCCATACGTTTTTCAAAACGCATTTTTTGTATATGAAGATAGCTTTCAATTAGCTTAAATTCAGTTTCTACTGTCACAATGCCCTTTCCTCTGCTTAATGCAAGGCGGAATAATTCGGAAAGTGCCATAATATTCTCCGCCAGTTCCATATCACCCAGATTAAATGCATCCCAATATAGAGAATCGAGCGTATTATAGAGAAAATGCGGATTTATCTGTGCCTGCAAAATATCTAGTTCGCTTTCACGCTCCCGCAATACCATTGCATAATTCTTATTAATTAATTCATCAATATTGCGTACCATTCCATTATAAACACGAGTTACATCTCCAATTTCATCTTCTGAATATACAGGGATTTCCTGCTTAAAATCACCTTCCTGTAAACGAAGCATTGAAGCATGCAGACTTCCCAATGGAATCGTAATAAAGCGTGTAACCAGATTCAATATCGGAAAAGACGCAAAAAATAACGTAATTGCGATTACAAAAGGTACTTTGCTTGCACTTTTTAGCTGTTTTTTCCAATTTTCCTTTGGAACTATGTAATAAACTGAATAATCATATTCTTCATTTCTGCTGCCAAAAATATAGCTGGTATCGGTCACCCCATAGCTTCCATTTTCACACCAGTTTTTGCCTTCTATAGCAATTTTGTGCAAATCCTCAGCGTTTGCTTCTCCCGAATGAAGTACCTCATTTCCCTTATCATCCAGCAGATAAATGCTCTCATTTTCTTCTAAACGATCCCGTTCAAATATCCGCATAAATTGCTGTGTATCAAGTACCGCACATATGTAACCGAGCATATGTTCTTTACTATACGAAAGCACTGCTTTTCCAAATATGACACGGGTTTCTGCATTATTAATTATCAGTGCCTGGTTATCTGCTTCCATACGCATCATTGCCATATCACCCTGATGTTCTTCGGAAATCTTAAAAACTTCCATATCCCGTATTTCATCTGTTTTCGCATTCAATACCACATTTCGCCTGGCATTCATATAGGGGCGAACTCCATTTTCCGGATATACAGCAAAGCCCTGGATATAATCCTTTACATAAAGCATTTCTGTTATAAATTCTGCCGGTGTTTCCTGCTGCCAGATAAGTGGATTACTCGTCATCTGTGAATTTTCCGGTGCATTTAATACATGACGGACATCATCATTAATCGATACATAGGTAATCAAATCCTTTATATCAGACTCAATATAATCAATATTGGAATCAATGGTTCTGGTCAGGCTCTTGTAAGCATTACTCAATTCTCCCCGCACAGTATGCAGGCTCTGTACATAAATATAGGTCGTAATACCAAAAAGAACCGGAATCAGCACCACATACATCGCCGCAATTAACTTGTATTTAATTTTCCATGTGCGGACATGTAACGTATGCATTGATTCAGGCTCCATTCTATTTTCCATATTCTAATTATGTAATATGATTATATTCTAGCCTTTTACTGCTCCAGCCGCAACACCTTTTGTGATGTATTTATTTAAGACAATATAGATGATTAAAGCAGGTGCTGCCGTTAATGCCATGACTGCAAATTGAACTGCATAATTGGAAGAATACTGACCGGTAAATTCCAAAATCGCAAACGGTAACGTCTTCCAGGTCTTTGTGCTTAAGTAGGTACTCGCCATCATGAATTCATTCCAGTTGTTTAAGTATGTCATAATCGATACGGTAACAAGAGAAGACTTCATCAAAGGTGTTATGATAACAAATACAATACGGTAAATACCGCAGCCATCAATCAATGCCGCTTCCTCTAACTCCTTTGGAATGGAGCTCATAAAGCTACAGGTAAGAAATACACCCTGCGGAAGTGAAAAAGCAATGTATGGAATGAGTAATGCCCATATAGTATCCGTCAAATGCAATTTGTCATAGATAATAAAGTTCGGAAGTAAGGTTGCATGAATCGGAATCATCATACCCATCAAAAGCACGGTTCTCACCACGCCGCTTAATTTCCAATTCATTCTGGTACAGGCAAATGCCGCCATAACAGAAATCAAAAGTACAAATATAACTGCAAGGGTATTGATTAAAATACTATTTTTAAAGTATAGCAGGAAGCTTCC
>JAQUYA010000101.1 GCA_028692055.1 Lachnospiraceae bacterium
ATGAAATATCTCCATTGGAATGTCCTCCTTATTCAATTGATATCTATCTGAAACTATTTTTCAAATAGTGTTTTTTTCTTTTCTAATTCCTAATTGTTTTGATTCGTATTGTTTAGTACATTGGTCTTTACCTCTTTCTGTTTATTATTGTTTTTGTAGATTTAAGTATCTGGTGGTTTGTCCTCTCTTTCTTTTTGATAGGTCTATAATATCACGCAATTTAGAATTTGTAAAGTGAAAAATAGAAAAAAGTATAAAAAAACTTAAATTAACAGATTATTAAAGCACAAATGGAAAATAAATGAGCAAATATTACATTGCCGTCTGAAATGGATGGAGCGATTCGTGTCTTTCATGAAATCTGTTCCATTTTTTAACCGCATCAAGGAAGTCCCACACTTCAAGTGTGAAGAGCACTAAGTGGTGGGTGGGGACTTGCTTGTGTCAGTAGGAGTTCAAGCTCCTACTGACAAGCAGCGTAGCTGTTATGTGGTTATGAGCAAGTAGCAAAGCGGATTGCGAATATCCGTTTTGACTTACATATATTTCTGAACCTCATGACGAAGAGCGTTTGTATGGGTTCTGCGCTCCCAGGGAAGTTCGCTCTCCGGTTTCCCAAAATGTCCATAAACTGAGGTTTTAAAATAAAGAGGTCTTCTTAATTGTAAAAAGTCAATGATTCCCTTGGGTGTGAGCGGAAATGTTTTCCAAATAATCTCACAAAGATCATTGTCTGAAATTACACCTGTGCCAAATGTGTCAACAGAAACGGAAGTCGGATTGGCAACACCAATGGCGTAAGAAAGCTGTACTTCGCAAGTGTCTGCCACTTGGGCGTCAACGATATTTTTCGCAATATACCGCGCCATATAGGCGGCAGAACGGTCTACCTTCGTACAGTCTTTTCCTGAGAAAGCACCGCCGCCATGATGTGCATATCCTCCATAGGTATCTGCAATGATTTTTCTTCCGGTCAGTCCCGTATCTGCTGCAGGACCGCCCAGAACAAACTGTCCGGTAGGATTGATATACAATTTTGTGTTCTCATCCATTAAATGTGGCGGAAGTACCGGTAAAATCAAATGGCTGTAGATATCCTCATGAAGCTGTTCGATGGATATGTCCGGGTCATGCTGTGTGGATACAACCACAGCAACAATACGAGCAGGCTGATTGTCATGATATTCCACCGTGACCTGCGCTTTTCCATCCGGACGAAGATAAGGCAGAATTTTATTTTTTCTCAAAAGAGTCAGGTTCATCGTCAGGCTGTTGGCCAGTGAAATTGCAAGAGGCATATAAGAGGAGGTGTCCCGACATGCATAACCAAACATCATGCCCTGATCCCCGGCTCCTATATTTTCTTCGCCATTTTGAGCCTGCTCCAGTGCACAGTCTACACCACATGCGATGTCAGGAGACTGTTTATGCAGGGTGGAGGAAAACAAACAGGAATCTGTGAATCCATATTCATCTTTTGTATAACCAATATTACGAATCACATTTCGTGCACACTCTTCATAATTCACCGTTGCGTTTGTTGTAATTTCCCCCATAACATGTACTGCGCCCGGCTCGACTGTAACTTCACAGGCACAGCGGCTGTCCGGGTCCTGCGTTAACAACTCATCTAAAATTTTATCTGCAATCTGATCGCAGATTTTATCTGGGTGTCCTTCTGTAACAGATTCAGATGTCATTAATCGAATTTCCATAAAAATACCTACCTTTCATTTTTTAATGATTCATTTTGTTTTACTTCTCGTCTTGCCACATCTTTTTTTAATAATTGATACAAAATAGTTGCAATCGGAACACTGATCAGCATACCCCATATTCCCAAAAGTCCGCCTCCTACACTAATACTGAGCAGCACCCACATACCAGGAAGTCCGATTTTTCTTCCCACTACACGGGGATAGATGATATTCCCTTCAAATTGCTGCAGTATGATTAAAAAGATTAAAAATATCAGGGCTTTCTGCGGCGAGACAAACAATAGTAATATCACGCCGATCGCACCTCCAATATAAGCACCTGCAATGGGTACCAGTGCTGTAAATACGATGACAACACTGATAAGTCCTGAATAATCCAGCCGAAGGATCGTCATACCTGCGAAGCATAGAGAACCTAAGATCAGAGCTTCTTTACACTGTCCGGCTACATAATCCTCAAATACCTGTAAAATAATCTGAGATAAAGATTTTGCGGGGCCATGCGCTTCTTTCGGCAAGTAGACCAATACCGTTCTCTTTAGCTGAGCAAGGAGATAATCTTTCCCGCTCAGGATATAAATGGATAGTACAATAGAAATAAATCCGGCGGCAACTGTAGCGGCAAAGTTGGCAGTCACCTCAATAATCTGAGGAAGTGTATGATTCAACGAACTGGCCAACAGGGAAAGATGCTGTTCTACCCTGGCGATAATTGATGAAATATCCACATTCCGGAAGCCTAAAAAATCTGTAATCTCGTTTAGAAACTCCTGTACTTCTTTCAAATAGAGATTCGCGTTCGATATAAACATATTCAAGTTTTTGATGACTTCTGGAATTACAAGAGATAACAGAAGAATGCACGCTCCGAATGCCAGTATGTAGATTGTGACAATCGCAAGAATTTTGGAGGTTGATTTCTTCCGTTTCCATTTGCTGTGAAAAAACTTCTGAAACATTTCAAAGGGACGGTTAAATACAAAAGCAATCATGATTCCCAGGAATAAAGGGCTAAGCAGATGAAACGCAAATCCAATTCCTTTTAGTACCGTTTTGAAATGAATGACCACCAGGATCAAAGCTAGAATATAAGCAATCAGAAGCAGATAAAATTTTAATTTTTTCTTTTCTATAAAATCACTTCTTTCTTTATTTTTTTTCATTATAACAAGAGAGATACCCAAAAGCTTGGGACAAAAACCGGATATTGTCTTTAAAAGTAACAGGTTGTGAAGAATGTCCTTTTTTTGGACAAAGATCACACTTTGGGCAATGAATAAAAAGAAGTTTTCGCTTATTATCAATTTGAGCCGGTAAGTAAATAGAAATACCAAGATGTACAAAAGCATACGAAAGAAAGTGAGGAAACACATATGAGCAATATAGGAGAAAAAGCGAAAGCAGCAGCCATTTCAGCATCTTTAAGTCAGGCCATTAAATATCTGGACAAAGATCCAGACACCAACATTCCAAAGATTATGGATTTGGTAGATAAAGTTTCAGCGGATGGGTGGTACGAAGAACAACGGAAAGCAATCCGGAATGTAATTGAAGAGAAAAATCACTGGTATGAATTAATGATGAAGATATGGCAATTGGATGTAGATGTAAGGAACACATTTTTTAAGAACTTTATGGTAAATGCCAGTCTTTCAGGAAGTGCTGTGCAAGAATCCGTCAGAGAAGAGGAAGAGTGTAATGTACCGTGGGCCATTCTGTTAGATCCGACTTCTGCCTGTAATCTACACTGTACCGGATGCTGGGCGGCAGAATATGGAAATCGTCTGAATCTTACATTCGATGAGCTGGATTCCATCGTAACACAGGGAAAAGCACTTGGAACTTATATGTATATCTTTACAGGCGGAGAGCCTCTGGTAAGAAAAAAAGATATTATCGCGCTTTGTGAGAAACATTCCGACTGTGAGTTCCTAAGCTTTACAAATGGAACCTTGATTGATGAAGCATTCTGTCTGGAAATGCTAAGAGTGAAAAACTTTGTGCCTGCAATCAGTCTGGAAGGATTTGAAAATGCCAATGACGGAAGAAGAGGTGACGGTGTATTTGAACAGGTAATGGCAGCCATGCGTCTTTTGAAAGAACATAAACTTCCGTTTGGTATTTCCACCTGTTATACAAGCATGAACTACAAAGATATCAGCAGTGAAGAATTCTTTGACATGATTATTGATGCGGGAGCGTTGTTTATCTGGTTCTTCCACTATATGCCAGTTGGAAATGGTGCCGCGCCACAGCTTCTGCCAACCCCTGAGCAGCGCACGGAAATGTACCACAAAATTCGTGAATATAGAAATAGAAAGCCTATTTTCTCCATGGATTTCCAAAATGATGCCGAGTACGTAGGCGGCTGCATTGCAGGCGGAAGAAGATATTTACATATTAATGCAAAAGGTGATGTGGAACCGTGTGTATTTGTTCACTATTCTAACGCCAATATTCGTGAATCTACATTGTTGGAAGCACTAAAGAGTCCGATCTTTATGGCTTATCACGATGGGCAGCCATTTAACGACAATATGCTCCGCCCATGTCCGATGCTGGAAAATCCGGAGAAAATTCGGGCAATCGTAAAAGAAACCGGGGCACAGTCAACGGATTATGAATCACCGGATACGATTGACAGTCTGTGTGACAGATGCAGCCCATACGCCAGGGACTGGGCGCCAGCGGCAGATACCTTATGGAATGGCTGTACGGGATGCGAAAACAGCTGTAAAGAGAAGAAGATTGTATGATCGCACCTGTAGGACCGATTATCGGTATGCATACCGGTCCGGGGATGGTGGCATGCTGCTTCTGGGGAACAAAAAGGTAGAAAGCAACGCACCGTTCAGTGATTGATACGGTGCGTGTTTTCGATTGGGAAAACACTATGGAAAGGAAAAAGCATTAAATTATAAGAAAAATATGTCTTACTGAAAAAATAAAAGTTTGGATATAGGATTTCAACAAAAGATATGTTATTCTTAAAATGGATCAAGCAAATATGAGGAGCGAATAGATGCAAAGTGATTTGAATAAAATTTTAATAGAAAGCATGTTAAAAAAAGCAGTCAGAGATATCCAGAGTTCCCCCGGACGAACCGTAAGGAATCTAATCGATTTGGGGGTGAATTTCTCCAAAGGGCGTTTTCAAAAACGATTCTTAAGCGTGGTACAGGAGATGCTGCAGAATCCGGAAAGCGCTTATTATACGTTGTTTACAGATATGGCGCAAAATGTAGATATGGATTTGTTGATACAATTTGGTATGAATTTAGGTTATAATAGCTGTACCAAAGGGGCAAAAATAATACGTCAGATTGAAGCGGAAAAGAATTTTAATGTTCCGTGGTCATTAACCTTGGAAATTGATTCTGAAAAGCTGGATACGGACCAGGAGAGCTATGCTTCGATTCTGCAGCAGGGCGTTTCGCTGGGAATCTATACCTATTTTCTGTTTTTGCCATCAGGGGATGCTGAGAAATTAATTCCTTTTTTTGAGGAGCAGCCCGATTGTGCTTTTGTTGTTTTTCTCAAAGGACATCAGATTACAGAGACGTTTATGGACCATGCAAAGAAAAGTAAAAATCTTATGATTGCTGTTTATAAAAATGAGGAAATGCCGGATGTATGCGCAAAACTGCGGGAGAATAAGATGTTGTTTGCAATCTATCAGAGATATCTGGAAAATGATGCCGAAGATGTGATCAGTGAGCATTGGATTTCAGAAGTACAGGAGTATCATCCGCAGATGGCCTTATTAGCAGCACATCCATCGTGCAGTGATATGACTAGAAAAAAAGTTTATGAGCATGTGCTTGCTGTGCGTGAAAGTCAAAAGCAATGTGTATTGTTTATAGATCTCGTAGGAGATGCATGGCAGATAGACCAGATCATATCAGAGGATGCGTTCGTAGTCGGCTTTGATAGTGATGGAAATATGTCTGCTTACGATGGTATGAGGAAAGAAGCCGGCTATAATATTTTCCAGAGCACGTTGGAAGATGTTCTTCAGAATGCGATCAAAAAGTAAGAATACGAAACGGACAGCAGAAGAGAAAGCTGCCCGTTCTTTATTTTGGATTTTCAGAGGATTGCGAAGCGATTGCTATATGAATACACTGTTTTAGAAATTTTGTAAAATTCTGTGGTGACATACAGTCTTTCTGGTATATCCATTTCTTGATGGCACAGACAATGGCATCAGCATAAAATTGGGAAAAGGGATCAAGATCAGTATCCTGAGAAATGTAGGGCCTAATATCTTCGGAAACAATTGTCTTGATAACGTCGGAGAAATACTCTGTAAAAGAGTTCTGTCCTTCTACGATAAATGTTTTCTGATAAAAAAGGCGATTGTCATAGAAGTAAGTACAGATAGTTTCCAACAATTCAAATTGGACTAATTTTTCATCTTTTTTTACTATAGTCAAAAAGTCGGTATAATAGATCCAATTCACCAAGTCGTATTTATCCTTGAAATGATAATAAAAACTTTTGCGGTTCATTCCGCATTTTTCACAGATATTTCCCACGCTGATTTTTTCTAGATTTTGGGTCTGGAGCAATTCCTTCAGTGCCTGAGATAAGGCTTGTTTTGTGATATTTGAATCAGCCAAAAGTAATTCACCTCTTTCTGAGATTTTTACGGAGTTTTCTATATTATATATCATCTTGTATAAAAACTCAATTGCGTGCGGGACATAACCTGTTCGGTGAAACAGACCTACAGTAGAATAAAAGGGGAGCAAAGAATGAGATTAATAGTATGTGTAAGCAACGGAAATGGAATGATGTTCAACCACCGCCGCCAGAGCAAAGACCGGAAGGTGATGCAGGACATTGCAGAACGGACTGCCGGAAAAAAGATATGGATGAACGCCTACTCGGCACAATTATTTTCGGAATATGGTATGGAAAATATATTGGTGGATGAGGGATTTTTATCTCTTGCCGGAAAAGAAGATTTCTGCTTTTGGGAGGGACAGGATATTCTGCCGTATGTCAAGGGCGTGGATCAATGGATTCTGTATAGATGGAATCGAAACTATCCGATGGATGTGCGGTTTGACGAGCATTTGACAGACGGCTTCAAATTGGAGAGCAGTGTGGATTTTGCAGGATCTTCGCATGAAAAAATTACCAGGGAGGTTTATGTAAGATGAAAAAGCGAGTGAGTGGACTCCTTTTTGCAGTCATTACGATGGTGATTTGTCTGTTCGGTCAGGGGATGGTATCGAAGGCCCAATCGACAGCTCCAATTCCTGAATACGCAGGAGAAGCATATGCTCCAATTAATAACAATGAACCATATTTCACCGAAGAAGAAAAACGGAGCACAAGATCATTTGAAAGATATAGTGAACTGGATTCAACCGGACGATGCGGCGCTGCATTTGCAAATGTGGGAAAAGACCTGATGCCGACAAAAAAACGGGGCGCAATCGGCGAGGTGAAGCCTACCGGATGGCACACAGTAAAATATGATTTTATCGATGGAAAATATCTGTATAATCGTTGCCATCTGCTGGGGTACCAGCTGACAGGGGAGAATGCAAACCCGAAGAACCTGATTACTGGAACACGGTATTTGAATGTGGAAGGGATGCTTCCATTTGAGGATATGGTGACAGATTATGTGAAGGAGACGAAGCATCATGTGCTGTACCGCGTGACTCCGGTCTTTACGGGGAATCATCTGGTGGCAGACGGAGTACAGATGGAAGGATGGTCCGTGGAAGATGAGGGCGATGGAATCTGTTTCAATGTATTTGTCTACAATGTCCAGCCAGGAGTGACGATTGATTATGCGACAGGCGACAGCGAGATTGCTGCGGCAGATGCTCCGACGGCAAGCACAACGTCGAGAAGTACAAAGGAAAAGTCGACAGGAGAAAACTATATCATTAATAAAAATACGAAAAAGTTTCATAAATCGAGTTGTTCCAGTGTGTCTAAGATGAGTGAAAAGAATAAGAAAACATTTACCGGAGACAGGCAGACGCTGATTGATGAAGGCTATGAGCCGTGTAAAAGATGTAAGCCTTAGGACCGGAATGACTGCTGACCAGCCAATTCTCTGGCCAAATCCTATTGGGACGCAGCACAGGTGTGTCAACACACTAATATCCGATAATAAGCATATAGCCCATATTTAACGCGATAGTAAGCAAAGCATAAAACAGCATATTTATATATTTTTTGCTGATAATAGCAACTATAATGTTTACTATACCAACGATGACTGATGCAAGAATTACAATAGGTGCTGAAAATAGACCTTGAATGAAAATATATTCCAATACTTCCAGGGTACCGACAATCAGGAAGATAATCGCAGATATTTTCTCGATTCTTGTGTTTGGGTTTTCCATAGGAAGCCTCCTTTCTGTGAGAATATTGCTGTGACAATTAGACGGAGCTGTTACTTTCACTGAACAAAATCTAGTGAATGCAACAGCTCCAATTTTATTATCCATATTTATCTTATAGGAATTGGAGTAATGAGGGTGCTTCTTGATGCCTCTTACTCTTATGTGGGGAGGGTAGATAGCTCTTTGAACTATCTACGCATAGTATACAGAGAAAGTTTGTCTGAAATGTGAGCGATTTCTTAAAGAAATATGAAAAATAAATTTAGAAATTATGAAAACTGCAAAG
>JAQUYA010000102.1 GCA_028692055.1 Lachnospiraceae bacterium
GTTATCTCAGGCATATTCTTGATATACTGCTGCTCTGCATAGGTATACTCCGTATTGTTAAATATCGGAAAATATTCTGCCATCAGCTCAGTTTCATATTCCGGCTCATTTAATTTTATTCTTGTCATTGCATTATCCAGTTCTGTTAATAATGCCTGGTTCCCTTTGGTCGTAATATAATACACCGGCAGTGGGGAAAAACGCCCCAGCAATTTTATGTTTTCATTTGCAAACATAATATTTGTACAAATAGCATCTACCTTCCCGTTTTCCAATGCCTCCATTAGTTCTGTCGTATTCGCATACAGATTAACCTGTGGGGTAAAACCATTCTGTGGTGCATATTCCTCTACAAATTTTTTATAAAAGGTCGAATTTTCGGCAGCTCCAAAACGTAATTTCCCCATCGAATTAAAATCTTCATATAGCAAATCCGAACGGTCGCCAATGTATAGATTGCTGCAAATTCCGTTCCCATCGTATAGACCGCATAATCAAACTGCTCCGCCAGCGCATCTGTTTTCTGTGCCGGTGCAAGCAGATCGATTTCTCCCTTTGCAAGCATGTCAGTTGCCTCCACCCAATTCTGGGCAGGTACATATTCATAGCTCCAATGATTGATTTCCGCAATTTTATTCAAATATTCAATATTATACCCAACGGCATCTCCATTCTCATCAAATCCCTGAAAGTTTCCAAGATTGAATATTCCCACACGTACTGTTCTTCTCTCTTCTGCATATACTTTCTGTACCGGAAATCCCATAGAAAGTACCATTATTATACCTAACACACCCGCTAATACACGACGCCCTGCTGGTTTAAAATTTCTTATTTTCATTATTATTCCCATCTGCAACCTGTTATCTGCTGTTTTTTTGCTTCCCATCAATACTTCTACATACTTTCTATTCTACTATCTCCTGCCACTAATGTAAACCAAACATATACGCCAAATTTGGTTTACATGTCAAAAGGGGCGCATATGTTTTTTATGAAACCCTCACTTGCGAACATTTCAAATACCACTTATAATTAATACGCAAGAAATAGAGAGAGAGGCATGGTTACCAAATGACTAAAAAAGATGTACTGGAATTAAAAAGACGTTTTAAAAAGAACGAATGCACATTCACAAAGCTTTGCGGCTGTTATGTAGATGGTCAAAAAAATATTGTCACAAAATTAGAAGAAACTTTTCTAAATTTAAAAGATGAAGAATTTTATAAATATCTGGAAATTGCCAAAAAAACATTATCCGGAACCATTGGCAACAATCTATTGGAACTGGAATTTCCACAAGCGGAAGAAAATGCAGGTGGCAAACAGCAGTTCCTAATGGGATTAAAAGCAAGTAAACTCAAAAATCCAGATTTATTAGAACGCTTCTATCAGCAAATCATTGATAGCTATGATTATGTTGGAAATTATTTGATTCTCCTTTTTCATGATGCATATGATGTTATCACCAAAACCAACGACAATGCAAAATTAGACGAATCTGAAGAAGTATACGAATATTTACTATGCGCAATCTGTCCCGTTGAGCTTACCAAACCCGGACTTGGCTACCGTGAGGACGAACACCGCATTGGCGCCCGTATTCGGGACTGGGTCGTTAGCGTACCGGAAAATGGCTTTCTGTTTCCTGCCTTTTCTGACCGCAGCTCCGACATTCATTCGATTCTGTATTTCACCAAAAATGCAAAAGAGTCCCATCCGGAATTCATGGAAGCTGGTCTTGGCTGTGCCTCGAAGAAAACAGCTACGGAACAAAAAGAAACCTTTCAAAGCATTGTAAAAAAAGCGCTCGGCAGCGATGAAGAAAAAAGTACCGAGGTTCTTATGGAAATCCATCAGAATATGAATGATTTCGTAGAAGAAAATATAGAACGGCAAGAAAAAAATGCTGCACCTGTTCTACTAACTTCAGATGCCATTCAGGAAATTCTGATGGAAAGCGGTATTTCTGAAGAACTTTCCTCGAAGATTGAACAGTCCTGTGCCGAAGAATTTGGTGATACTCCTCCTGCTGCCGAGCAAATCATTGATAATAAACTCGTACAGGCAAATGAACAACGCAAAAAAGAGCAGGAACTTGTACAACAGGTACAAACTCTAACCCAGAAATTAGTAGAAAAGGAAACCGACGATACTCCTTCCATTACTTCAGAAGAAGAGACTCCTAACGCTACCCTTGCTTCCTATGACGTCGTACTTAACGTCAAGCCGCAGAAGGTCGCACAAATCAAGTCCGAAATTATCAACGGCAAAAAATGCCTCGTCATCCCCATGGAAGACGATGAACATGCCAATGTAAATGGTGTTACCACCATTATCTAGTTTAAACTCACTCATCCCCATGCAGCCACTCTTCTACTTCTGGGGAAATATTGTCCATGAGGTAGGTGCGGCTTTTCTTTTGAGGCTGCAGGTATTCGGTGCGTAAATGTGCATTTACCTGCTCAATTTCTACTTTTAAGTCGCGGGCAGACAGCAGATGGCAGCCCTGCCCGCGGATAATGATTTGCTCCAGTCCATCGGAGGTTGCAACGGTCACATGATATTTACGCCCCACCGCATGTGCCATTTTTTCGATATACATATCGGCTGTTTCTGCCTCTGCGGTATATACGACCTGTATATTATGGTAATTCAGCGTTTCTGCTTTATGTCCTTCCACGCGGTATGCATCAAATACAAGTATCAGATTGCATTTTTTATAGCCCTGATAATTGCATAGTATATCCATTAATTTTGTCCTTGCACTGTCCAGATTTGTTTCTGCCAGTTCAGCGAGTTCCTTCCATGCAAAAATAACATTGTAACCATCTATGAGTAGATATTCTTCTACCGGCTCCCTTTTCTTCATTGTACCATAATTCTGTGTGCCTTGGCACACATTCAAATCATCAGTGCAAATCTTGTATTTGCGCATTGTACCCGATACGTAATCCGATTCTGTAGTCGGTAAAATCTTTTTATTGGTAAAGGATTCCGTCTTTTCAGAGGAGCGATAGGTTCTTGCAAAAATTTCCGCTAATTCTTTATCGATAGCTCCATATTCTGCCCTGGCTGTTTCCTTCCGCGATTCCTTCTGGAGGCGAATTGCATGGCTGGATTTTTTTCTGTCAGTCTCACCCAATTCCTGTTCCTCATTTGTAGATGTATTTACCCGTTTTCTATTTTCCAGATGCATATAAGCCGGTACTTCGTCCCAATTCACGACAAAACCGGCTCCATGCGCACAGAATACAGAGCCGCTTGGATTCTCCAAATCGCTCATTGCATCATAGCCTATCTGTTCCATTACCTCTGCCGTATTGTGGCATGGGTAGTAGCCCTTTAAAGTACAAAGTAATCTCCCGTGCCCCCTGGTATAGGAATGAAATTCCAATTGATAATCACGCATCGTTTCTACCGGTGCCTGGCCTGTCAAAACAGAAAATTCACCCTCTATGAAAGGTGCCTCAAAAGTCCCTTTTCTCTTTTCTATATCTGCCATGGCTCGTCCAATCACTTCCGAAGGTATTTCCATACGATATTCATAATACGGTTCCAGTAAGATATTCTCTGCCTGCATTAATCCCTGGCGAATTGCACGATAGGTTGCCTGTCTGAAATCACCACCCTCGGTATGCTTGATATGTGCTTTCCCTGCAAGCAGGGTTATTTTCATATCTGTGACAGCTCCACCGACCAGCACACCCTTGTGTTCTTTTTCTTCCAGATGTGTCAGTATCAGTCTTTGCCAGTTCTTATCCAGAGAATCCTCACTGCAGTCTATTGCAAACTGCAGCCCGCTCCCCCGTTCGCCCGGTTCCAACAGCAGATGTACCTCTGCATAGTGGCGTAGCGGTTCAAAGTGTCCCACTCCCTCAACGGTATTCTGTATGGTTTCCTTATACACGATATTTCCTGCTCCAAAATCTACTGTCACGCCAAAACGCTCTTTAATCAGGCTTCTTATGATTTCAATCTGTACCTCACCCATGAGCTGTGCCTGTATTTCCTGTAGTTTTTCATTCCATACAATATGTAGCTGCGGTTCTTCTTCCTCCAAATCCTTGAGCTGTAAAAGCATGACATTGGGGTTACAATCCTCCGGTAGCATTATCTGATAGGTTAATATCGGCTCCAGAACGGGCAGTTCCGATGCCGGTTCCATTCCCAGGCCTTCTCCTGGATAAGTCTTCGTCAATCCGGTTACCGCACATATTGTTCCCGCAGTCACTTCATTTACCGTTTCATACTTCGCTCCGGAATAAATACGGATTTGATTTATTTTTTCCGACCATCCCTCCGCATTATGAAGCGCCTCTTTACCTTCCAGCACATCTTTCACCGCCAGCTTCCCCCCTGTTACCTTCATATAGGTAAGACGGTTTCCCTGTTCGTCCCTCGCAATCTTATATACCTTTGCCCCGAATACATCCGCATAATTCCGGTCAGGTGCATAGGTCTCTATCCCCCGCAGAAGCTGCTTGATTCCCTCCAATTTTAAGGCTGACCCAAAATAGCACGGAAATAATTTTCTTTCTGCAACTAATTTTACGATATCCGTTCGTTCCAGTGTCCCATGCTCCAGATATTTTTCCAATAATGACTCATCACACATCGCAATACTTTCAAGAAAAGAGGGGGACTGTGCTTCGAAATAAATGCAGTTATCATCCAATCGCTTTTTTAATTCCTGCATAAGGACTTCTCTTTCTGTCCCTGGCTGGTCCATTTTATTTACAAATAAAAAGGTGGGAATCTGATAACGCTTTAGTAATTTCCAAAGTGTCAATGTATGTCCCTGCACTCCATCTGCTCCACTGATTATCAGAACCGCAACGTCAAGTACCTGTAAAGTCCGTTCCATCTCTGCGGAAAAATCTACATGTCCCGGTGTATCCAATAACGTTACCTGCATATCCCCTAAACTGAATTCTGCCTGCTTAGAAAAAATGGTAATGCCCCTGGCACGTTCCAATGCGAACGTATCCAAAAAAGCATCGCCATTATCCACTCGTCCTATATTCTTAATACTTCCGCTCAAATATAACATACTTTCTGACAAGGTAGTCTTTCCTGCATCTACATGTGCCAAAAGTCCCATACAAATATGTTTTTTGGGTTTATTCTCTGATGTATCTTCCATCGAAAATGCCCCTTTCTGTGTTCTATAATGTAGTCATTATAATAACACAAAAAGGGACATACGTCGATATTAGCTGCACTACTGCATAAATTTCTTATAAATTGCCACATGGTCATAAATACAACACCAGCCACTACTGGCTTTTGATGTCACACAGATGTAGCCCTTTCCACTGCTATCCTCTGCATAACTCGCCGCACAGTTACCGGACTGCACTACATATCCTGTCTTTCCACATAATACGGTTCCACCACTGTCCTTATCTTCAATACGGCGTAAAAACCAGTTGGAAATGGTGATTCCATCTGGGTGCTCCGCCGTACTGGAGGTCGTATAGGTGTGTGCGGACAGAATCTCGCGGCATAGTTCATTATCCACCGCCGCTCTTAATATCATCGCCATATCATAGGTGGTACAATAGTGTGCCTCATCATAAACACCGATGCAATTCGTAAAATGAGCTGTTTCCGATAATCCCAGCTGATCCAGTTTCTCATTCATCATATCGACAAAAGCCTCTGGTGACCCCGCAATATATGTTGCCAGTCCCAGTGCCGCATCTCCACCGGAAGGTAATATCGTTCCGTAGAACAAATCTTTTACCGTAACCGTTTCCCCATCGGCAAAGCCAACCGCACTGCAGTCATTCGTATAACAGTAATCTGTGATATCCGTTGTTACCGTAAAGGTATCCTCCAAATCTTCCACATTTTCTGCTGCTACCAGTACCGTTAATATCTTGGTCATAGAAGCCGGATTCATCGTAGACATGGCATCTCTTTTTGCAAGAATCGTATCCGTACTCGTATCAATCAAAATCGCATGTTCACTGAGTATCTCCCCATCAAAGGAAGTGGTACTGTCTGTTTCCTCCGCTGCATATATTTTTTCACTATTTGCCGCATACTTCTTCCCACCACTTTCCTCCGTCTGTTCCTCCGGCTGCGGTGTCATGTTCTGTATAACATCTGCTATTGTACTGTCTTCCAACTCCGCTTTTTGTATCTTATTTTTATTCTTTAAAGACTCACGCAGCAGTCCTATCCCTGAGCCTAACAGTACCAGAATGCATATTGTTACAAACCCCAATGGAATACATTTCCGAATGATTCTACGTCTTCTTTCCTGTTCCCTCTTTCTACGTTTCATTTCCTGTCTTTGTCGTAAACGACGAGCAATCTGTTCTGCTTCCTTGTCGCTGCTATATTGATCATTCATGTTAATACTCCCGCGGTTCTTATTTAATTTAATAATTCTGTTAATTCCTGTTTTCTAACCATTAGCTGCTGGTATAATTCTGTTAAATCTTCGGCTTTACCGAACCAGTAGACAGACTTTCCCCCAATTCTTCAAATAACTTATCCGCCAGCACCATATGGATACAGGAAAGATAAAATTTTTCATCTCCCAGACAACGTTCCAATGCGCCCCTGACATCACAATTATAAGCTTCCAGTCTCTTCATATACTCTTTTGTTTCCATTTGTTCATCATCCTCTTTTACTTATTTAACCCAAAAACTATTTAGTGTAGCATAAAGCAAGTATGGTTCTATCGGTTTCGCCAGATGCGCATTCATTCCGGCGGCCTTGGATTTCTCTACATCTTCATCAAAGGCATTTGCACTCATTGCAACAATCGGAACGGTTCCTGCGTACTTTTTCTTCAAATGCCGAATGGAACGTGCTGCCGTGAGTCCATCCATCATTGGCATGCGAATGTCCATGAGAATTAAATCATAACGTCCTTCCGGTGCTGTTGTAAAGCTTTCGATTGCAGCAAGTCCATTTTCTGCTATATCTACGATGATCCCCTTACTCTCTAATAGTCTTCTGGCAACTTCAATATTCAGTATATGGTCTTCTACAAGAAGCACACATTTACCGGCAAAATCATATTCGATATCCTTCGGATTTGTATTTTTTTCCTGTCCTTCTTCCTTTTCCTCGTATATCTTCTCAAAAGCAGAAAGAATGGAGGATTTGAAAAGTGGCTTGGATACCAGTAAATTTACTCCCGCAGCCTTCGCATCTATCTCTAAATCTGACCAATCATACGCAGTCATGATGATAATCGTAACCTCCGGTCCCACGATTTCCCGGATTTGCCGTGCTGTTTCAATACCATCCATATCCGGCATTTTCCAATCCAGTAAAATAACATCAAAGGCTTTTTGGCGATTCCATTTATCCCTTACCAGGTCAACTGCCTTTTTACCACCATCGACCCATTCCGCACGCATCCCCATACTTAATAGTACCTGCTTGGTATGCTCACAGATAATCACATCATCATCTACAATCAATGTATATAATTGCGAGAAATTATCCAATACACTTGGCTTGCATACTGTTTTTTCTTCCTCACACCGTTCCAGCGTGAGTTCCACGGTAAATTCACTTCCAATACCCTCTATGCTGTTTACCGATATGGTGCCGCCCATCATTGCAACGAGGTTTTTGCAGATGGCAAGTCCAAGACCAGTTCCTCCATAAGGAGACATCGTACTGTTATTCTCCTGTTCAAATGGGTCAAACATGATTTTCTGAAATTCCTCTGTCATTCCGACACCCGTGTCATTTACAGTAAATACCATATGTGTTTTTCCATTTGCCTCTTTTTTCTCGTGAATCAAAAGCTGCACCTTACCGCCTACCGGCGTAAACTTTATAGCATTTCCCAATAAATTAATCAGTACCTGCTGGATTTTCATTGCATCACCTATATAATAGGTATCGGTAAAACTTGTCACAATGTAATCATAGTCCAAACCTTTTTTTGCCGCCTGTTCATAGATAATTCCGTTAATTCCATTAAGCAGTTCTTCAAAGGGAAATTTTTCCCATTTTACAGTCATTTTTCCACTCTCAATACGTGACATATCCAGTATATCATTAATCAGATTCAATAAGAATCGGGCAGAAAGTCCTACCTTGGAAATGCATTCGGATACCTGTTCTGGATTATTAACATTCTGTGCTGCAATCGCACTCATTCCAATAATTGCATTCATCGGTGTACGTATCTCGTGACTCATACGGGATAGGAAATTGCTTTTGGCATTATTGGCTACCTCTGCCTGTGCCAACGCATCACGTAGATTTTCACGTTGTTTTTCCTGTTGTTCAAAAATATC
>JAQUYA010000020.1:0-37303 GCA_028692055.1 Lachnospiraceae bacterium
TAAGTAGTAAAAAATATCACTTGCCTGCGCATATCGGGTAACAAAATTAGTATTAAAATAGGATTCTATCATCTGTGTCAGCATTGGTGCATAAATTGAAAATACACCGATACCTGCAATTGCTACAACCAGATTACCGGTAAGCATCACTGCCAGAATAACTGTATGGTACATAAACAAAAAATAAATGCTTTCTATGCAAAATGTTTTCAAAATCTGTACTAGAATTGCCATAGTCAGAAATCCATGTACTCCGGCAATTACAACACACATTGCCTGAATTATTACATAAAGAACCAGATAAATATAGATACCATTTAGATAATAAACAAAAAACAATTTCTCTCTTTTCATTGGAATTGCATGATAAAAATCGGTCTTCTTTTTGCTGAATAAATATGAAAAACCACTAATACCAAGAAAAACAGCAAGTATAATAATGAAAAATGGATTGGCTGAATTATATGCAGTAAAAAAATTATTTACAAAATTTATTAGCTCTGTAGGCAGTGCATAATTACGCATGTCCTGAATGCTCATCAGCAGATAAACCGGACGTATCAAAAATGCAACCAAAAAGCCCATTACCACCAGCCAGATTCTTCTCTTTAAATCCTCTTTTTGAAGATTAATAAATAAGCTTCTTGATGTCATAGCCAACTACCTCCGTTTCACTAATAAAGATTTCTTCCAGCGATAATGGTAAAATCTCAGAGAAAATCATATCTTTTGTTGCTAATATGTTTTCCAGTTGTGTACCATCACCCCGAATCGTAAATGTATACAAGCTGCCTCGCATTTCCGTCTTTACGATGGATATTGCTTCCTCCGTTACAAAATCTTTCCTTTCTTTATCGCTGTTAAATACGCATTGTACCTTGTGTAAGTTCAATTTCAGATCTTCTAAATCTCTGGATAGCAGCACGCCACCTTTATGCAGTACACCCACATAATCACAGATATCCTCTAATTCGCGTAGATTATGAGATGCAATGATTGGTGTTAATTTCCGATTTTCGATTTCGCTAATAAACAGGCTTTTCACTGCCTGACGCATAACCGGATCCAAACCATCGAATGTTTCATCACATAAGATATATTTCGTATTTGCACAGATTCCTAAGATTACGGATACCTGCTTTTTCATGCCCTTTGAGAAAGTATTGATTTTACGCTTTGCATCCAGTTCAAACTGCTGCATCAGCTTATCAAACCGAATTTCATCAAACAATGGATATAAATTGGCATAAAAAATCTTCATTTCCTCCGGTGTTGTATTGGAAAAGAAATACTGGTCATCTGAGATAAAGAATATATTCTGCTTATTCCTTTCATTCTCATAGATTCCTTCTTCATCAATTCTTACTTCTCCATCATCCTGCTTCAAAATTCCCGCTAAAATCCTCAAAAAAGTACTTTTACCTGCACCATTCGTTCCTACCAGACCAAATACTGCACCCTCTTGAATCGTCAATGAAATTCCCTGTAATGCAGGAATATCCTCATATTTCTTTGTAATTCCAGTTACTTCTATCATTGATTTTCCTCCCCTGCGTAACATTTTGCCACTATCTTCTGAACTACATTTTCCTCAATGTCTAGTTGCATCGCCTGCTTCGCCGCCTTACGGACCTGCTGCAATGCCAAATCTCTCTCATTATCCATATAATTCTCTTTTGCTGATACAAAATTTCCTCTTCCTTTTACCGTATATATGAATCCATTGCTCTCCAGCTCCGCATACGCCCGTTGTATCGTATTCGGATTGATGGACAATTCAATTGCCAATGCCCGTACAGATGGAAGTTTCATATCTTTTTCAAATGCACCCTTCACAATCAACGTCTGTATCTTCTCAACCACCTGTTCATAGATGGGACGCTTATCCTGATAGTCAATATGTATCATCGTCTTCCTCCCTTATTTCTGATTTTTCTGCAAGCAAGCATATTAAGTGTACTAACTCATCTAGTACACTTAATATACTTGCTTTTTACTCACTTGTCAATTATTTTTTTTGTTTTCTCGTTTCACGCCAGAGTGCAGGGAAAGCAAAAAATCCCAAGTCTACTTATACATAGACCTGGGACCCTAACATCATAATATTTAATTCGGTTTCATTCTTACAATCTCTTAAGTAATAAAGCTCTTTGTTCTTCATAACCTGGTTTACCAAGTAATGCAAACATATTTTTCTTATAGCTTTCCACACCCGGTTGATTAAATGGATTGACACCTAATAAGTATCCGCTTACTCCACATGCAAACTCGAAGAAATAGAATAATTCTCCTAAGAAAAATTCGTTCACTTCCGGTACATGAACCATCATGTTTGGAACCTGTCCATCTGTGTGCGCTAAGATCGTACCATTCATGGCACTCTTATTTACGAAATCAACCGTCTTGCCTGCTAAATAATTTAATCCATCAAGGTCAACTGGTTCTTCACCTATTGTGATTTCTTCTCTGGAAGTTTCAATATTGATAACTGTTTCAAACATTGTTCTGGAACCATCCTGAATAAACTGTCCCATAGAATGCAAATCAGTTGTTAGGTCGACACTTGCAGGAAAGATACCCTTTTGGTCTTTTCCTTCACTTTCACCAAAAAGTTGTTTCCACCATTCTGATACGTAGTGAACGCTTGGCTCATAGTTTGCCAGGATTTCAATTTCTTTGCCTTTTCTTAATAAGATATTTCTTAAGGCTGCATATTTTAAAGCATCATTTTCTTCAAATGGTGTTTCAAGTGCTGCTTTTCTGCCTGCTGCTGCACCTTCCATTAATTGATCAATGTCTGCACCACTTACTGCGATAGGCAGAAGTCCAACGGCGGTAAGAACGGAAAAACGTCCACCGATATCGTCCGGTACAACGAAGGATTCATATCCTTCTTCTGTTGCGAGTCCTTTTAAAGAACCTCTTGCTTTATCTGTTGTTGCATAGATTCTCTTAGCTGCTTCTGCTTTACCATATTTCTTTTCTGCTAATTCTTTAAAGATACGGAAAGCAATCGCTGGTTCTGTCGTTGTTCCCGATTTGGAAATCATGTTAATGGAGAAATCTCTGTCGCCTACCACATCCAATAAATTCTTCAAATACGTAGAGCTGATAGAATTACCCACAAAATAAATTTCCGGTGTTTTTCTGATTTCTTTTGATACCATATTGTAAAAGCCATGTCTTAAAAATTCAATCGCCGCTCTGGCTCCAAGGTAAGAACCTCCAATTCCTATGACAATTAATACCTCTGAATCCTTTTTAATCTTCTCAGCAGCTTCCTTAATTCTTGCAAATTCTGCCTTATCAAAATCAACCGGTAAATCAATCCAGCCTAAGAAATCATTGCCTGCTCCTGTTTTTGATACTAATAAATCTTTCGCATCAAGCGTTAATTTTTTCATTAATTCTACTTCATTTTCACTGATAAATGGTGCTGTTTTTGAATAATCAAATGTGACTTTTCTGCTCATTTGTTTCGCTCCTTTTGATACTGTGCTTTAGTAGTTATTCCCAATTACTTAGTGTAGCAAAATTGTCTTCTTTTATCAAGTTAAAAATTCCTTTAGCAGCTCCTCCAGCTCCTGTTCTTCTGACTTTGTAAAGAAAGAAATCTTTTCCTTTTGTTTCTTGTTTTGAAATTCCTGTTGAAATTCTTTCTCTAATTCCTTCTGCGTTTCCTTTTCTGTTTCTACTGTTTTTAACTTATTTATCATATGATTTTCGAGATAATCTATAACATTCGTCTTTATAACCTTCTGTTTGTTTGGTATATCAATAAATGTCGCAATTGAAAAATAGACATATAATCCCAAAAGGCTGATAATATAATAAGGAAGTAGCATACTTATCGAGTCACCCCTTATAATGCCCTGACACGCTCCAATACCTCCTAATAATACAGCAAGTAGCATGCATTGACCTGATATTTGACTTATAAAAACGAGTTTTATGTGTCCCATACTTATTTTATTTAAAAATTTATCTACAAAAACCGGTATATTGGTAACTCCAAGATTTAATTGGTAACAATTTGCAAACTTTAATTTACATGTTTTTAGGAGTTTGTTCTCTGTTGTCTGCATATTTTCTGTTTCTAAAATAAGCTTCTGATATAAGACACCACTTATAATTTGAAGTAATATGCTTAATAATAATAGTACAACGATTGCAGTAAGAAACATTCCTTTCTCCTTTCTGTGTGTTTTAGTTTAGTATAGAAGATTTTTTCCCCTATCTCAAGATTTGAACGGCATGAATCGCTCTACATTTTTCGCCAATTTCTACTGTAAAAGGGTGGAAAACTTACGTTTTTTCTGCTATAATCCCTTTGATAATATAGATATACATTTTAAGCGGCAGAGGGTCGCAGACAGGAGCTAAAAATATGAGATATCAACCAAAAGGAGTCTGTTCCAGCTCTATTGATATAGAAACTGACAACAATATCATTAAATCCGTAAGTTTTACCGGTGGTTGCAATGGCAATTTACAGGGGATTTCCCGTTTAGTAGAAGGTATGCCAATCAAAGATGCGATTGAAAAATTAAAAGGAATTCGCTGTGGATTTAAAGCAACTTCCTGCCCAGACCAATTGGCACACGCACTGGAAACTATTCTTGAGAATAACCAATAATTTTATTTTTATACGATGGGAGCAATGTAGTGTGAAAATAAATTTTCACACTCTGAGAGAAAGGCATGGTTATTAAAATGAAAAAAATTGTTCTTACCGGTGGCGGAACCGCTGGTCACGTTACACCAAACATTGCGTTATTGCCTAAATTGAAAGAAATGGGTTATGAGGTTCACTATATTGGTTCCTATGATGGAATGGAAAAAAGGTTAATGGCTGATTTTGATGTTCCCTATTATGGAATTGCTACCGGAAAATTCAGACGTTATTTCGACATTAAGAATTTTACAGATCCTTTTCGCGTCTTAAAGGGTTTATCAGAGGCTCGCAAAATTATAAAAAAGATTGCGCCAGATGTTGTTTTTTCAAAAGGGGGATTTGTCAGCGTTCCTGTTGTACGTGCAGCTGCAAGTCTTGGCATTCCATGCATCATTCACGAATCCGATATGACTCCTGGTCTTGCCAATAAGATTTGCATCCCTGTTGCAACAAAAGTATGCTGCAATTTTCCAGAAACTTTATCCAACCTTCCTGCAGAGAAAGCCATCCTCACTGGTTCTCCTATTCGAAGTGAACTAGCCACTGGAAATAGAATTGCTGGCTTGAATCTATGTGGCTTTACTGCAAATAAACCGGTTATCATGGTTGTAGGTGGAAGTCTTGGTGCGGCGTCGGTAAATAAGGTGGTACGACAGGCTTTACCAAAATTATTGGAAAATTTTCAAGTGGTTCATATATGTGGCCGAGAAAAAATCGATAATTTACTTTTAAATGTACAAGGCTACAAACAGTTTGAATATTTAAAATCAGAAATGAAAGATATTTTTGCTATGGCAGATGTGGTCATCTCCAGAGCCGGTGCGAACGCCATCTGCGAATTACTGGCACTTAAGAAACCAAATCTCTTAATTCCCTTACCAGCCGGCAGCAGCCGTGGTGACCAGATATTAAATGCCGCGTCCTTCGAATCACAAGGCTTTAGTATGGTTATTGATGAAGATATCTTAACCGACAATTTATTAGCTGATAAAGTCATGGAACTCTACTGTTCCCGCCAAAGCTATATTGATACCATGGAAAAGAGTGGACAATATAATTCCATACTCACCATCATGAATCTGTTAGAAGAAGTCACCGCAAAAAAGGAAATTTAAGAGATATTTCCTTCCATAATAAAAAGGATACCAACAATTACAAACTCAGTTCCCTATAGGTCTGTAAAGGAGCGTTTGAAAGCGTTGGTATCCATCCATATACTGATTCTACCCTATATTTTCACTTGTTTCTAACAACCAGTTGGCTGATTTTACATGCTCAATTGTTTTCAGGTTTTTCACCAAATCCAGATTCAGTTCTCCGTTCACTGCTACCTCACAGGTCATTTCACAACTGCTCTCCCGATTATTAATTGCTCTGATTCTTACGCGTTTGAAATCCACCTGCAAAGCTTCCATTACAGACTGCTCTGACAGCTCCGCATCACCGCGTAATATAATTAAATATTTGTTATGCATCTTGGTGTAAAGGCTAAATGCAATTAATACAAGTGCTATAAAAATAGTGGAAATAACGGCTAACTTATGTATTTGTGCACCGACACAGAGTCCTTCCACGATTGCCCAGAATATGTAGGCTGTATCATGTGGGTCTTTAATTGCTGTTCGGAAACGCACGATAGATAATGCACCAACCATACCTAATGATATCGCAATATTACTGCTAATCATCAGCATAATAACCGCTGTAATCAATATAATAATCACATTCATCGCATTAAACCTTGCATTATAGCTGACTCCTGTATAGGTAATGCGGTAAGTAGCAAAAACAACCGCCCCTATGATTAATGCGACACAAAGTACAAATACGATCTTTCCTATACTTAATGACTCGCTGTTTCCCGTAAACCATGTTAAAATTTCTCTTTTGCTCATAACCTGCTCCTTTGTAATTATTTCTTTTTCTTTTCTACTTTATATATAAGCTTCCATAATTGGACGCCCATTTCCATATTTGCTATATGAAATATTATTCAAATGATACTTTTGTAAAATCATCGAAATTGGTTTATACAGTCGATCATCATATTTCACTTCCAAAATCGCATTTTCCACTCCTACTGGAATCCATGCCACCTGCTCATTAAATATGTCCAAATCCATTTCTGAACACCTTATCTTGGTATCAAAGGTAATTCTGGTATTATTTTCCGGATAAATAAATGCCCTGCGGTCATATTCAATCAATGCAACCGGTCTGTAACAGCCTAGCGTTAACTCTGAATACAATCTTAAAGCCGTTTCACTGTCATAGTCCAATAATATACCATAATCACCTTCCTGAAGTAGCTTTGCATCTTCACGGCTCACAAGAAGGCTGGTTTTATGCTGGTAATTTCCATTTTTTGCTTTTAATTCAAATTTAGTTCTTTCATCTTTTGTATCGTAGATACGCAACCGAATCTTCTGCCTGTACTGGACTCCATCTTCCTTTTCTTTATAGTCCTTGTTATTAAGGGTATCAAAGTACAGACTTCTCACACAATAAGAACCCTCTTTGGAAAAAATGTCCGGCTCCAGTAATATCTGCATTTCTTCCTGCAGTCTTAAACTGTCCACATGGGATAACTCATATTTTCGCTCATTTCGATATACGGTCAATGCTTCCTGCAAATTATCAACTCCTTTTACTCAAATACAATTGCTACTTTTCTGTCCTCTTCTGTTTCATTCAGTGCATAATAACAGCCATAGAATGTACCATCTGTTTCTTCTATATAATCATAATCACGGCTATAGCATGCCAGTGCCGTCGATAAGAACTGACTCCTACTAGTTAAGAAAATGCGAATTCTTTCGCCTTTATCCCAGATATTACAGTTTGTCCAGCGCGTGCTGTTGATTGCACCTGCATAGGAGTAGCTACGCTCATATCCCGAGATACTGCTGACACCCGTGTCATTGTTTACTTCCTCCTGCTGCAACAGCTTTTGAACTGCTGGTAAAAATTTGGTAGCCCATTCCACATATACCTGTTCTGCAAAGTCCTTATGACTATACAATTGTACCCAGTATCCGGCTACTTCTTCTTTCATATCGCCGACCAGCTTATTACAAATCCAGCCTGTTTTCACATCGCTTTCTTCCGCTATAAAGGAATGCTCCACATCCCAGGCATAGGCTGCATGCAGCTTTCCATTACCACTCTTATCTGAGTCCTTATAAAAGTAAACACTACCACTCATGGAACTGTCTTCACTCAATTCATACATCGCCCATTGGTCTGCAAAAGATTCTATATCAATATAATCCGCATAATAATTTCCCTGTGCATTATAGCCATCTTCTGAATATAAGGCATCTTCAAACTCCTGCCAGTACTCCGATATATAATCTACCTGACTTTTCGTCGCATAGGTATTTCCTTTTAACGTAACGCTAATACCACGATTACTGATGAAACGGCTTTGTTTTTCATTATAATCCTTGGCATCCAGTTCCAGAACATAGCCGCCGGAATGGTCTGCCGGTTCTTTCTCAATATCATACCATACCTTTGTAGCAGGTGTTGTATCACTCTTCCAGATTTCCTGTGGGAAAGTAGATAATTTATGACCATTGGATTCTTTTGTTTGTGTATACAAGTCGTTCAAGTCAAATCGGTTGGTTCCGATTTCCATTTTCTCTGCTAACAGATACATTCCAATATAGTTTCCGTCTATATACAAATTAATAAAACGAGATTCTGGTGCATAAGGGAGCTGCATTTCTTTTGCCATATCTTGTATGATTTTATAGGTTAAAAGCGAATTATCACGGTATCCTGCCAATAATATATAATCATTATCCGTACCCATATTCAATAAATCGGCAGGTGCTTTTAAGCTGAAGCTATAGCTTTTTTTGGCAGCAAGCCACGAGTCGTTTCCTCTACCGGATATTTTGTCCAGCATTCCATTATAAAGTGTGGAACCCTTTTCGTTTAATAACAGCAAATTTCCCTTTAATTCATTTTCTTTATTATCCTGTAAATAGGAAAGACCATCGCTATTTTCTTCATTCGTATCTACAAAAACAGAAGGAATCGTATCATTTATCAGATACTTAAATTGATAATCAATCCCGGCAAATACATATGAGGTATCCGTAGTATCAATGCTATTCTTCCAGCTATCCTCATTTTCAAGCTTCGTTATAACTTCCGTGTTCCATTCGGTTACCTGACTTCCCTCCGGGATTGCAAAGCACCACGCATCTTCATTTTCCGAATAATAACCCGCTATCTTTCTTCCTTGTCCAGCAGTTTCAATGGCTAACCAGGCTTCTTCTATGGTATCTGCCGCCTGTGTGGTTAATACCAGCTGTTCTCCCTGCATTTCCCATATCTGCCAATTGCTGACTGGATATAACTGGCTTAAGCCACCGATCCGATGGTTTAGAGAATCCAGAGCTGATCCCACATTTTCAGGCGGTGTTTCATCACCACGATTATTACAATAGTATGTATACTCACTGCCACTACCATTGTAGCAGTACTCTGTGACGCCACCGCTACTATCTCCTACCAGCAAAGCCGTTCCTGCAGACATATCATTTGCACAATTTGCAATAGTTCCCTTGTTTTTGCCGGTAATACCACCAGCCATTTCTCCCGTTACCAATGCCCAGTTATAACAGTTGGCAATGACAGCCTCGCTGTTCGTAGAACTCGCAATCGCTCCACTTACCAGACCATTTATCGTCCCATTTGCAACGATAAGGTTACATACTGTTCCACCTAAGTTCACAAATAAACCCGCTTCTCCATCTGGCCTATTGATATTCAGATTCTGAATCTGATGTCCATTCCCATTAAAGATTCCATGAAATTGACACTCGCTATCGGCAATTCCGATATGAATACCCTCTGTCATAATTTGCAGGTCAACATCTGTCATCAAATCTACATACTGTCCACTATAGGTCATTCCATCATTCACAGATTCTGCAAATTTCAAAAACTCCTTTGCATCCTGAATAAGAAATGGAGATTCTTTCGTACCAAATCCTTGTTCTAAAACTCCATTTCCTTCTGTTACCTGCTCTGTTTCCTCTGTTGTCTGTTCTTCTGCGGTTTTCTGACCAATTACCCCCGCTGCATATAATCCTGTGAATCCTACCATCCCTGCTACCAGCAAAAGAATCCCCATATTTATTATGACTTTTGTATGAAATGCTCTTTTCATTCCTTTTCTGCTCCATCATATGTTATTTCGGTATCTGCTATATATCCGGTTACTTCTGTACAAACACCGTCTGTGAATGTTCCCTGTACCTGTGTACTTTCATAGAAATGAAAGGTCTTATCCTGCATTTCTTCCATACTTATTACGATGCTGTTTCCGTCTGCCTGTACCTCAAATGCCAGAATGGCATTGTCCTCAGCATCCGTCATAACGATTCTCTGCCCTTTTGTAAATAGCTGTTCTGATTTTAGTTCAATTAGCCCCTGTTTGGAACCTTCTTTACAGTCATTGCTATAAGAGGAGCTTCCTATGATAAATCCACCATCTACTTTCGTACCATCCTTTGCATTAAATACATGCTCCGTTGGCGTATACCCGATAATCGTTCCATTTTTTATTGTAATTTCTCCATTGGAATCAAAGACATCATCATTTGCATTCATCACCAGATAGCCGTCGTTGATGCGTAGTTCTTCAGAGGTATTGATACCATCATCACTACTCGTTATGTGATAACCTCCACCATTGATTGCCAGTCGTTCATTGGACTCAATTCCTTCCAAATCCCCAATCACATTTATTTGACCGTCCGTTCCACCAATGGACATCGTAGCAACCGTTGATATCGCACCTTCGCTTTTTCCTTTTGCAGAATAAATATCCATACTGTTGGAACCAATCACCTCATTTTCAGAGCCATCTGCCAGCTTAATACGAATCCCTGGATTCTCTATATCTCCAGTTTCCAGAATATTTTTTACTGTTATCGCCGGGCCATAGGAGCTGTCTATATGAACCCCATCTAAGATAATCGTTGCCTGTGCATTTCCATTTGTAGCAGCATCACTTCCCATATCAACTGCCAGCTGGCCATTTAAGGTTCCCGTGACACGATAGGTTCCCGGCTGTGTAATCACCACCAAATCATCTGTGTCCGTTACTTCCCCTTCTTTGTCCATATATATCGTATGATATACGTTAGCACCTGTGGACTCTGGTGTAGCTATAAATGTATTTACATCAAGATAAATTGGATTTTCTTCATCACTGGTTCCTGGTACAAGCTCCTGCCTGATAAATAAATCCCCTTGTTTGAAGTTCATCGTCGTATCAATATCCTCATTCATATAATGCAAAATAGAATACGTAGCTTCACAGGTAATCTGCTTACTGCTTCCGTCCTTACATTGTAAGGTGATATCTCTTTGTTCGGCTGCATCTTCCGGTATTTCAAATACCCATGCATGTTCTACATCTGAGTACTGCGCCTCAATTACGGTTCCGGCAGTTTCCAGTGTTGCCCCCGTTATGGTATTTGCTGCTGTTTGCACGATTATCGGTTCGTTTTCTGTCAGCTTCCACTTATACCAATCGGCAACTCCATATTTCATTGTCAACGCAGTAAGCATTGTATTCAGATTAGAAACAGCTGTCCCTCTTATTTTTGCATCTGCTTCAGCACTGGTATGATTTTCAATCTCAAAGTTTCCACCCTTATTGGTGTAACAATTTTGAATCACTACTTCTTCTTTATTACCGACAATACTTTCTGTACTACCCATATCCTCCGTGGCCATATTCACACAGTTTATAATCGTACCATTTCCTATCCCTGCAATGCCGCCTGCGGTTTCTCCACTCACACAAGCTTTATTGTAGCAATTCAGGATTGCTGCATTTACTGTCATAGAGCCTGCAATTGCGCCTGCTACATTTCCCTGTACATTTCCGCTTTCTATCAATAAATTACAAACCATACCATCCAAGTTTACAAAAAGTCCGATTACATCTCCAGAAGTTAAATTTAAATTTTGAATTTTGTGCGCTGCACCATCAAAAATACCTGAAAAAGCAGCTGTCCCATCTGCATTACCAATCATAGAAAAGTTATCCACCGCTGCAAGATTCAAATCCGCCATTAACTGCACATATTGTCCTGCAAATGTATTTCCCTGATTCACCATTTCTGCAAATTGCAGAAATTCTTCCACAGAAGTGATTTGATATGGTATTTCCTTTGAACCATCACCGGATAGAGTAGTTGGTCTGTCACCAGAACCCTCCTCCTTTGTATCTGCTATGGGATTTGACTTTGCCTTTTCCAATCCTGGTTTTAAATATTGATATCCGATTACTATAATTAGTATAATAAGTAAAAAAAGTGCAGCCATTATCGTTATCACTTTTCTATTATTTTTTGGAGTTTCTTTTCTATTCATCTTTATTCCCATCTGTGACCTTTGGTCACGTACAAATCAATAGTGTGAAATAATTGTCAAATTATTTCACTTTTATTTCCATCTAAGCTATCACAAATTTTATATTTAAACGTTGTAATTTTAGCATAATTTTCTTTTCTTTACAATAAATGCACATTTTTATCATATTTTTAAAAACAAAAAAGCACCTGCTTTATGATAGGATTATCCTAACTAAATAATTTCATCACAATACGGCGCTTTTCATAAAACAATAATCAAACATTTTTGTTAATCATTTATCAATTTTCTTATTCTTCAACAATATCTACATTTCCAAGAATCTTATTCTTAATCTCCTCTAATTCTTCCTGTGTTGATTCTATTGGTTTCCAGCCGATTTGCTGGTTGTCATCGCTGTAACGCGGAATTAAATGCATGTGGAAATGAAAGACCGTCTGGCCTGCGACTTCTCCATTATTCTGTACAATGTTAAATCCGTCACAGCCTAACTTTTTTGTCATCTGGATTGCCATTTTTTTTGCAAGTTTTAATACTTTACCTGCCACCACATCCGGCAGTTCATATAGATTTGCATAATGATCTTTGGGTAAAATTAGTGCATGACCTTTGGTAGCCGGTCCCAAATCAAGAATCACTCTAAATTCATCATCTTCGTAAATCGTTTTGGAAGGAATATCCCCATTTGCTATTTTACAAAAAATACAATTATCATCTCTCATTGTTTATTTTTACCTTTCCTATCTTCTATATTTCTTTTAAATAATTATAATCCTTCTCTTTTATATTGCAGAATCCATGAAAGTAAATATCTGGTCTAATGTTCTTAATATTTTAAAATCACCCTTCATTTTCATACTGCCACCCATAAACCCACGTTGAAATGTCATACGGGCAAACAGGATATCGTTCATGGTTGCTTCACTCATTTCTATTTCAACATCTGCTTTATCTACGGTTCCATAGAAGCACTTTAATTCCGCATTATTTACCTGAAGTATTAACGTTTTTTTCTTTTCTGAAATCGTTATCTTATAAATAGCCTTGAAACCAGCCTGTGGCTTAAAATGGTTTTGAAAATCCTTGATATAGGTATCTTCCTTAGAATCTAAATCCTGACTTCCAATCATATCCTTAAAATAGCTTGCTAGTTCCTGAATGTCTTCTTTTTGTTTCTGCACATATTCATCATCGGCTGCATATTGGGATAGTTGTTCTGACTCCTGCGGTGTTAAATCCATATTCTTCGTAAAAGAAACCATCTGCTTTACTGCCTGATTACTTGCAGGAAAGCTTGATAATTTTTGATTGATTACGCGATACATATTTTCTGCTTTTTTATCGATAATCTTTGCGTATCCATCGTTCAATTCCAAAGATACCGTATCCGCAATATAACCACAAATTCCGCTGCAGGGAAGTCCACCTAAGATTTCCCATGCCGTTGAAAGTGTTAATTTACCATCTCGCTCACCATATGTGGTCGACATGACTACTGGACACATATATATTTTACTAATTCTTTCTTTATCCCCATAAAGAAAACAGGCATCCAGAAATTGCGTCATAAAACCTCCGATTCCGTACCACTCCACCGTAGATGCGAGAATTATTCCATCTGCATCTTTGAGGGTCTTTGGTAATGTGGTAATCGAGTTTTTCATTTCATATAGATTATAGCGTTCTACCGCAACGTGCAATTCCTCTAATACTTCCTGCATTTTATTGATAACAAACAAAGTAGGATCATCTATTAATCCTCTACCACCATAATAAATATTAACCTTCATTTTTTCTACTCCCCATTACGATTGTCGCCAAAAAGCCTGTTATTAAACCTCCGATATGTGCTGCATTATCGATATTCGTTCCTGTAAAACCACTATACATAGAATAAATAATTAAGAACAAAACCTTTCCAATTGTAATATTTTTCAATTGTCCTCTATGCATCATTGCCAGCCATAGCAGTGCTCCAACAACACCAAATATTGCGCCACTTGCTCCTACCGTAGATGTCAGTGTATGCGAATATATGCTGTATCCCATGGAAAGGCATCCACCACCAATTCCAGACAAAAAATATAAAATACCATATTTAATATGTCCCATGTTCATCTCTACGATTTCCCCTAAGAAATAAAACATAACCATATTACTGAACAAATGGTGTACATCAGCGTGTAAAAACATACACGTTAGTACACGATAATATTCTTTGTTTTGAAACACATGGATTACATCCAATGCTCCCTTATTATACAATAATTCTCCGGTAAATGTACAGATAAGAAAGACAAGTATGTTAAGTGCTGTTATCACAATGGTAACATATGGATACTTCTTTTGCTCCACTACATTCACACTGTCTGTAGTTATATTTTTCTGCTTGTATTCAAAAAGCTGCTGATTTACAAATGCATTGTCCTTCATCAGCCATTCTTCCAGATTATTCTTTATACCATAAAAGTCAATTGTCTGGTTTTCATAAATGATAATTCTTCTTGTATTCGGCTCTATCATCCAGCAAAAGGTATCCGCTCCTGCAATATGCCTTACCTTTTCCAGATTTTCACTAATTATGAGGGATAAAATGTGTATGTTGGAAAACCCTTTTCCCTCAAACAACTTATAAATGGTATTCTTTACATGCTCAAACTGCTCGTTGCTAAGATCCAGTCCTTCTCTATCTGTAATAACATGTATCACATTGATTAAATTATTCTCAGGTCGAAAATAAATCGTAAACTCCGGTAAATTAGAGGGTATCACTGCATAACCCATTTGCTGCAAAAAAATATCCAGGTACTGCTTCATTGCTGTTTCCATCTGATGCCTCCGCTATCTGCCCTTCAGAAGTTCTATACTGTAAAGATAAGCGTATCATTTATGCAATAGGGTGTCAATGATAGGTAAATACTAATTTTGCAAAGGATATTTCGTCCTCTGCCTCTACTTTTACAATCTCATTTGCTTCTAACCTCATTCCATTCTTGAAGGTTCCATTTGTGGAATTCAAATCCTCCAGATAGACGGCCCCCGATTTTTCAATAAAACGTGCATGCATACGGCTAATAGAGCTGTCCTTTAATTCCAAATCTACACAGCTTTCCTTCTTTCCGATGATAAAAGGGAAATGCGTGAGTGAATAGGTTATCTCTTTTCCACGCGCACCGCCTGTGATTTCACGTCTTTCTTCATAGGAAAAATCACTTATAAGCATGGTATCTCCCAAATATGGTCCGCTTTCCAGTCCAAAGGTATCCTTTGAAATCTGCATGCTGCCATAACTATTATCCTCAGCAACCATGCTTTCGTTTATATCACTAGTACCTGGCATGATAAAATCATAGATTTTAATTGCTTCTTTTTCTTCCGGTATCTCATCCCAGTCCAAATAGCTGTTGTCGGATTGCGCCTCCTTTTCTTCTTTGACAGTATCCGGGCCTGTATCTATTATTCTGTCCGTCTGCATGCTTCCATCTGCTGCCTGTTCATCTGCCTCCAGTTTTTTCTTTGCACTGGTAATTATTATTTTCAATACGCAGCCTATCAGTATCATGGCGCAAGCTCCCACCGTAATTAGAAACTGGTCATAGCTGAGATTATGCAGCATGTTCGCACTTCTTCCATAAAGTATTGCGATAATACCTGTCAGCATAATTCCTGCTATTCCGTAATATTTTTTATCTATACCCTTGTCTCCTGTATTAGATACCTCTTCTTTTACATAGCTATTTGTTATATTTTTATTTTTTATATCTATAGAGTCTGTTTTTTCTACAGACAACTGGATGTCATCCTGCGTAAAATTTGTAATAAAGCTTGATTTGATTGTTGTTTCAAATTCCGTTTCTGAATCCGTATTTTCTATAGATAAGTTCAATATTTCTTCCAACACAAAATTTTTATTTCTTGTATTTCTATATATTTGATAAGCCAGAATTACTGCCTTTTCATCCTTATGATTAACACGTTCCAGAAAATACTCTGCCAGCTTTTGAAATTCCTCTTTTGCATTTTGCTGATAATCAGGAAAATACGCCACTGCAATTTGATTTGTTTCAATGTTCATATACAGATATTCTGGATTTAAAATCAAATGATTCGTATTTATCAAGTATTCCTCCGCCGCCTGTAATGTTTTATGTAATTGAAATAAAAATTGTTTTAATTCTTCATATCCAATCTCAGTATTTTCAAATATTCGTCTCATTGGCTGTTTTGAACTAATCTCATAACAGATTGCAGCTTCCCCATTTTGGTAACGAATACTGACTGGCAAAAAGCAGGGAATTTCATTTTGCATAATCATTTTTATTTCATAATTATCCGTTGCGATTCCTTTTTCTTCTATTATCATATAATTATGATTTAAATTTCTTTTATAACTAAATACCATCTTTGTTTAACCTTTCCAGTTTTTTACAGGATCTTATAAAATCCACCTCATCTATCATAAATGACCTTTTTTCTACACTTGTCTGCCACCCATTTTTATATCCCTGTTTTTTTAATAATGTTGAGAAAGGAACTTTAACCAAAATGCCTGATTTTATGACAATCTCTTTCTTTTCTACATTTACATTTGAATAAGAGCTTTGAGCGGCAATCAATTTGTTTTCATACAAATCTTCCGTTTGTTTTGTAATGTATGCATTCCTATCCAATACTTTATCGGTTACGCCTTCTTCATATAAGCAACCCCTTAATGCAGCTATATATGTTTTTTGTGCGATGATACATCGGTTATACAAAAAGAAAGCTACATAAATAAGCATGATTATCACTATAAAGATCAGGGGCATAATAATAGCTGCTTCTACCGTAAAGCTTCCCTTTTTTGAGTTATTATTTTTCATACACAATCCTTTTGCTTTCATCTTATCTTTTACTCTGATTAATACTTCATCAACCTGCTATCAGTTGTACTACATAAGCAATCAAAATTGCAGGTATAAAAGGAAGCTCTGTCTGCTTATTTACCCGACGTATCATTAAGAGAAGTATCGATAAAATAGACATGAGAAAAAGTGCTATCATAAATATTCCTATTATTCTTTTAGCTCCAAGTAGTACCCCAAGGATTAAAAGCAGATAGCCATCACCAAATCCTATGTTTTCCTTCGTTATTTTTCCTATCAGCAGCGCACTTATTCCCGGTAATAATCCCCACAGCATCTCTTTTATCATTTCCATCTCCCTAAAATAGCATCTCCCAATAAACAGTACGATTGCTGCGGTTCCAAACAGGAATAGTACTTTATTTGAAATTCTTTTGTATTTTATATCTGTATATCCTGTAATTATCAATATTGATATCGTAAGTAATTGAATTATCATGTTAATAACCATGCCTTTCTCTCAGACTGCACTCTTGTACAGGCATAAACAACCACAGCGGCATTCTTCTCACACTGGCACCTTAAGCACATTGCCCTTGCACCTACTTCTGATAAATATATGGAAATGATTGTTCTTTTTAATCCACTGCATGCTGCAGACTTATGGTAGCGATCCCCCTGCTCTGTAATATAGATAGCACCCGCATTGTCTGTTTTTTTGCAAATATCACAAAGATAATATTTTCCTCCATTTTCATTACGCAGACTTGAAACCTCCTCCATGGAAGTCCTTTGTATAGTCAAATCCAAATGCGTACAGGAGCGGCTGGTGTGATATACCGTTCCCGTTTCTGTTATGAATACAATTTGTTCTTTACCAGACACCAAATTCTCGCTTTGAGTATTGTCATAACCGGTCCATGCACGCATTCTGCATCGATTTATCAATGGAATCTTTGAAAATCCAATGACGGAGATCAAAGGTTTTACTTTATACTCCGCAACCAAATCGATGATATCCTCTTCCATAATCTTTGATTTCTGAAATGAAATACCATTTTTCCCATTCACCATAGGCGAACTATCCAGATAGGATTTTCCAACCCGCTCTTTTATAGTTTCCTGTAGATAATAATCATCAAATCCGATTGCATCTGCCAAATTTACAATATCTGCATGATTGTCCATAATGTTGTCATATGCATATGCATAAACTGCCATTTTCTTACCTGCCTGATGCATTTCCATTTCTACATCACTGTACAATCGTATGATATTAAGTATGGATAGAAGATTGATTACCACAAATAGAAAGAGTGGTAAAACAAGTGCAGTTTCAACTGTTATACTTGCTTTTTTATAGGAGATAAATAGGGATATCCTTTTATGACTGCAAGTCTTACTGCTAACTTCTTTTAATTCTTTGTGGTGTTTTTGGGTTTGATATGTCTGGAGAATTGCTTCCTTTTCTTTATTTTTTTTGTATTTTATTTTGTTATTTTTATCTAGTTCTGACTTCATGCGATAAAAGGACATCCCTATTTATCCCCTCCTTCCTCTATTCCTGTCTTTATTCGTAACAATAAGGTCTTTTAATCTGATAGCGATATCCAAATTTACTGCTGTTGTCTATTAGCACAAGAATGTTATCAATACAGTTATCTAATTGAAAACGGGTATTTCCTTCTGTTTTTCGAATATCCATTTCAATAATATCCATAAAACGTTTAATCTTTGTATCCCTGTTCATAGACAAAAGAAATAAACGTAAGTACCCTCTATAGGAAAGTCCCTCTGTATTTTCACTCTCCTTGCTTAATTCATCTCTGTAATTTGCCAGATTTTTAAACTGCAGCCGCCAGCTGCTGCTATTTTTAAGCATAGGAACCTTTCCTCCATTAAGCAGAATTTTTACATCGCCCACACTTTCTGCATATGCCCAGGCAAACATAAGCGATGCCTTTACAACCGGTTGTATTTCCGGCATTAATACTGCACCTGCTATAGCTGCTGCCGCTGCATCTGCCTCTGCGGTCTTTGCACCATCCGACCATAAGTAAAGACTGTTGGCTACTTGTCTGACTAAGACCAGTTTATTCGCCATACTGGACAAATTTTCTTTATCACTACTTTTTCCCACCAATAAATATTCTAACTGGTATTGCAGCAGACTATTTGATTTTTGCTCTGTATAATCACCGCATTTTTCTAATAAATATTCTCCAAATAGGATTTCCTCTGTTCCATTTCCCTGTAATTCCTTTCCCTCCGGTATACCTGCCCCTTCCTTGCAATGTCGGTAAGATACATATTCTCTGCATTGAATTCCCTGTGTAGAAATGCTTCCTATATCATCGATTACGAGTGAAAGAATACCGCTGCTTTTACTTGCATTTACTTCATTCGCCGGACTGTCCAGATGGACCTTTTTCATTTCACCGTCTTTTTCCTTTTCCAGATTATTTAATTTATTATCTACCTCTTTATTTTCAGAGTAAATATCCTGTGATTCCAGTTCCTTTTCTTTTAAGGTTGTTGACTGTGATACAATCTGTTCCACAAAATCAACTCCCACCTTATCCTTCATATAGTTTATTGCCTGTCTTTTTAGAACTCCTCCGTTTTCATCAGTTGCTATGGATGCTTCTTCTATCGCCACTCCCACTACCTCCAATGCAAGCAGGTCCTTTGCCCTATTTTCAATAAATCCTTTATTAGGCTGATAATTATAGCTCATATAATCTTTTATATGTTTTTCTGTTTTTGCATAATCGGCATAGGATGTTCCATAGCTAGTGTCAATAAAAAATAAGTCATACTGTGCGAGTAGTTCCCTGTTAAATTCCGCAAAAGCAGAATTCATACCCATTTCACTCACACATTCTATCTGCATTCGGACAGCACTCATCCTTGCACCTTCAATAAGTGTTAGGATGAGTGAAAGCATAACCCCCAATACAAGGGATAAATATACCGTTATAATTGCTTTTTTAGATTGAACCGGCATCTTTTGTAATCCTTGAGAAAATTGTATTTACAAGGCTGACTAATTCTTTTTTAAATATGATAACCAGTCCGATCAATACTACTAAAATTAAAATTGTTTCTACGGTGCCGCTTCCTTCTTCCTCAACCCAAAATCTTTTCACTTCTTTTTTTAACATCTTCCTTCTTAGCTCCTTTTTTCGTTTTTTCATTATTGTTTTTATTGTAATTATTTTAACTATCTTCTATTTTTCAGTTTACTATTTCTTCTTTGTTCACAATTTATTTTCTTAAATCGAAAATGACAGAAATGCTGGTACAATTACCACTACCATTACGATTCCGAGCATTAGCATCATTGGAAGCAGTAATTTTGTTCCTGCTTCTTCCCCTGCTCTTTTTGCCATAATTTTTCGTTCCTCAAAAGCTTCCTTTGCTTCTTCCTGCAATATTCTTTGTAAATTTGCGGAACCTTTTTTTAAATTTTGAGATAATAATGTGCCCAACTTCAGATAGCATTGCACCCTGCATCTTTTTGCAAAATTATCATAGCTCTTACTTTCTGAAATACCGCTGTCCATTTCATGTGCGGTAATCAGCATTTCTTCATATGCATATCTTTTCTTTTGCCTGTTATCTGCATAACCTTTTGCGATACGAATCCAGGCACGCCGCATGGACATTCCCGCACCAATTAATAAAGATAACTTTCCTATGATTTCCGGATAATCCTGTATCATTTCCCGTCTACGTTCTTCTATCTTTTCCTGTATCTCCCTATCCTTTGCAATGCATAAGACAATGATAATTACTACAAGTAGTGCAAAAAGCAGTGCAGTATGATTTTTCTTTATCTCCTCCCATTTGATTTCCTTTCCTTCAAATGTAGTTGGAAGTTGAAGAATGCCTGCCGTTTCCAAATCAATATCTCTTTTTGCAATGGTTTCTTTTAGCTTTTCATTCCACAATTGATCCTCTGACTTTTTGGGGGGATATACGATGATTTTCACCATAGCCTCCTCTTTCCAGTCAAAATACGTGAGATTGGCAGTTAAGCTAACCGGCTCTCCCTCGGCAGCCACTTCCTTTTCACCCAGTATTCCGTCTGGATTGATTACCGTATAATCGCTGCTTTCCCAAACGATTCGAAACGGATACTCCTGTAAATAAGCTGGCAGTATCATATTGTGCTGAATAGCATCTAAGGATTGATTTTCACCAAGTATCACTTTATACAAAGAATCCCTGCATGCCTGGTACAATTCTGTCAGTTCTTCATCTGTATATTTCCGTTCATTTACCAGTATCTCTATTTCTTCTTTTCTTGTTGTTTCATCAATTACATTTGCAATTAAAGTTGTATTTAATTCTCCTTTTCCATACGATTTTCGTTCTATATAATTTCCGTCTATTAATATTTTCGCATTTCCTGCACTTAATACACTGCAAAGAATAACAAAGAGTCCCACAAGGGCAATTAAAAGTCCT
The DNA here is from genome assembly GCA_028692055.1 of Lachnospiraceae bacterium. Taxonomy (GTDB): domain Bacteria; phylum Bacillota; class Clostridia; order Lachnospirales; family Lachnospiraceae; genus SZUA-378. The sequence continues at coordinate 21,397 of JAQUYA010000020.1, forward strand.
AATTTGATTTTATCTAGTGAATAGCGAAGTTCTACTTCTGCAATTTCCTTCATAGGCTCCAGGCATTGCAGTTCTTCTCTTTGTTTTCGTTTCTTATCAAAATGATTGCTCCAGGGAATATTATATTTTGCATGTATACTTTTCCAATTCTGATACAAAAAATATGCCATTTGATACAACCATTTTTCAAACTTTGTTTTTGACCATGCCTTCAAATATTGTTTTTCCAGCATCTTCCTTTCTTTAAACTGTTCCTTCGGCATTCTTACTCCCTTCTTTTTATATTTCAATATCTGTTATTTTTTTGGCAAGAAAATAAGCTGCCATATATAGACCCAGACAAACGGTCATAATGATAATTCCTAATAGATTGTGATAAAGCGGATTGAAAAATCCCGGAGAAGTTCCTCGCATATATAGAATAATTAAAATTGGTACTGCATTCATGATTTTTTGTTCATACTTTTTTGCACATAGTAATGTTTCTATCTCTTTTTTTACTTCTACTTTTTCACAAATAACTGCTACTGTGCTTTGAATAATGCTATACATATCGCCACCACTACGTTTTGCAATCTGAAATATTTCTGCAAAGTCCCGAATACTGTCACTTCCGCTTCGTTCTCCAAAATCAAAGAGCAAATTTTCCAGAATGACATTATTATCAAGTCCTTTTGCAATCCGCAATAGTTCTTTACTCATATCGCTGTCTATGCCAAACATAAGACAGCTATCCTTATAAGCCTCCCGAAATGCATTTTCAACGGAATATCCGGCTCTTAGATTTACCGATACCGTAAGCATCACTTCCTTAAACTGCTCATTTAACCTAAATTTTTGTTTTTTACAAAGCTCTTTTTTCTTTTCCCGCAGGTATAATGGCACGATTCCCTGTAGTAGTATCGCAGCTATCCAGGATTGGTAAAAAACCGATGCCAGCACTGCTGCTATGCAAATGCCTATACCAGCATACATTACTTTTTCCTGCATGGAAAAATAATATGCCTGATAATTTTTTATTGTATTCCTGCCGCTTTCCATTTTTCTAAATGACCCAAAGCTTCCCTTTTTTCCAGCCTTCCCAAGATTATCCCTCCTTTCTCCTCTGCTTCTTCAAATTCGTACAACGACTTTGTCTGTATTTCACCCTGTTCATAGCCTACGACTTCCAGTATTTCCAATACCTTTCTCGTCCGATCCCGGAGTCTACCCAGATGTACGATAATATCTATACCGGCTGCTATTTGCCTTTGTATCGCTACAATTGGAAGTTCTATCCCCATCAAAACCATCGTTTCCAAGCGTGCAAGTAAATCTTTTCCAGAGTTTGCATGTGCGGTAGACAAGGAGCCATCATGGCCTGTATTCAGGCATTGCAGCATGTCAATGGCTTCTCCTCCACGTACTTCTCCGACAATGATACGGTCAGGTCGCATGCGTAAAGAGGATTTAATCAAATCCCGAATGGTTATTTCCTTACAGTCCTCTACATTTGCATTTCTTGTTTCCAGCCGAACCAGATTCTTAATTCCCTGTATTTGTAATTCCGCGCTATCCTCAATACTTATTATTCGTTCACTCTTTGGTATATATTGTGACAAAGCATTTAGAAATGTCGTTTTTCCGGAACCTGTTCCACCACTAATGAGAATGTTGTACTTCGCTTCCACTAACTTCTGTAAGAAATCTGCAACCTCCTGACTTATGGAACCATAAGAAATCAAATCCTCCATACCAATCGGTTTATCCGGAAATCTTCGAATCGTAAGTATCGGACCATTTAATGCAACAGGGGGTAATACCACATTGACACGGGAGCCATTTTCCAGGCGCGCATCTACAATCGGGGTCGCTTCATTTACCACACGGTTGCAGCCCGCGACTATCTGCTGTATGACATCTTCCAGTTTTTCTCTAGATTCAAAGGTTTCTTCCCATTGAGATAGCTTTCCGTCTTTCTCTACAAAAACACTATCTGTTCCATTAATCATAATTTCCGTAACACTGCTGTCGTCGATTAATTCCTGCAGCATATCCAGTTTACGAATGGCATAAAATAATTCCTTGCTTAGCCTTTGCTTGTCCGGTAATGAAATGTAGGTTTGTTTTCCTTTTTCAATAATCAGTTCATCAATTAATTCCTGTATCTCATTGTCTTCACAGCCTCTGCTTAAATCAATCTTTTCAAGAACAACTTCTTTTAATTCCTGTTTTAAATCATGATAATTCTTCATGTAAGTCCTCTTTTAAAATTGCTTTTACATATTTTGCCAGTTCACAAAAAGGTAATTCCTCGACCTCCATGGGAATACTTTTAAAACATGGAAATTGAAATCTCTTTGTGTGGTCTATAATATCCTGATATTCCATCGTTTTTAGCAATTTTTCGTATTGGTCTATCTTTGCCATGGCCATTCCATCCTCTTTTATAAGTGTATAAATGGTGTCACACTTTTGTAAGATGGACAACAACCCCTGTATGTTGTCGGACAGATCCAGAATAATATACTCATAGTCACCCATCTGCTTTATCGTATCCAGAAATTGAATCCATTTTTCACCACTCACAGCGGATAGATCCATAAAGGAAAACGCCGGTGGAATATAGTCCAGATTATGAATATGTTCCACCATATTCTGAAATTTGCTGTGGAAATTGTCCTGCATATGATTTGTCAGATACATCATATCAATAATATCTGTTTGAAATTCCCGTTTCATAAATTTTCCAAATCCTGAAAAAGCTTCAAAATTTAGATATAAAATTTTATGTCTTTTGCTTAAAAGCTGCCCCAGCAGAAGTGAAAAAGAGGTTTGCAGGCATCGTCCGACGGGTGTATAAACACCTATCATTTTTACCTCCTTTGTGGATTGTAGAAGAATATTACCTGTATTTAATTTTTCATAATAGTACATAATTTCATGTATTATTTTTTCTGAGGATTGGTATTTGGGAATGATAAACAAGTCTTCGCCTGCCGTAGTTCCCTTTTCCGATAAAACCACCAGATGGTTGGTTTTTATTTGATTCATTTTTTCAGAATAAGAATTTTCTGAGATTACCAGTATTTCAATTTTGTTTTTTTCACTAAAGAGCAATAATTGCTCTGGTGAAGTAAATATCTGCACCTGAAATAAAAAAGCTTTTTTTCGACTCAGATACTCCTGAAATCGATTTGCGTATTCCGCTTCTTTATCACAGATTGCCATGATATGTTTACTCAATAAGCACCTCCTAAATATAGCATTGTACTGATTAGAATCGGAATCGAAAAGTGAATGGTTGGCTGATATTTTCTTTTCACACATATTAAGATAATTGCCTGTATAGCACCAACACCCATTGAAACGAAAATGATAAGTACAATTTTTTTGTATTGCATCACAGACAGGAATACACCGACAACGGCAAATAATTTAAGATCACCTGCACCTAATCCTCTTGCAATGAATATGGGAAATAATAAAATAATGGGAAATAATGTTCCGAGTATGGAAATCGGAATGGCCTGAAAGCCTAGAAAATGAATTTGATAACTAAGTCCTGCGATGAGGCTTATAATAATAAATACATTTGGAATGCGGTTTGTCTGAATATCCAGGGCAACTGCAATCATAAGTATACTTAGTAATACGATAATGTCATATCACCACCTGTCCTTTCCTAAGAAGATTGTAAATCGAATTATAGCTTGCTTTTTTTATCTTGTCCATAGCATTTTTCAAATTATTTATTTTTTGTTACTTTTCTACAAAAATTTACAAAACTGGATTCCATATAACAGGATAACCCCCGGAAATCCAAGCATTCCTGTTGTCAATGCTGTTATTGGATTCATACCCACCAGGACATCTATACTTTGCCATTTCAGGATCTCATTTATAAAATAAATACTGATAAGTCCCAATACAGTACGCAAAATAAAATTAATTAACAGCTCTGATTTTTTCTTCATCGCTCCTATCAAAAGCACGATTGCACATACCACTACAATGAGCAAAAAACCTTCATAATTTTTCAAATTAATCCCCTATTCTCCTATCTCTTTTTCTATTGTCCACTTTTCTATAGTTCAATATATGATAGTTCTATATACTTATTCCCATTTATTTACATCTCAAGGAATAAAATGGATATTTCTGACTATACTTTGTATAAGAACTAAAATGAATAGAATGGTAGGAGTATATGAAAACTTATTTCAGTCAGTCTGCTTATACGGATGCAGAAAAAAACAATTTATTAGATGATATTTCAAAGACAAAATATGCTTTGGAAGTTGCTTACTCAGGATTTGATTATGTGACAGAGCCAGATTTAATCGACAGCTATATTTATCAGGTTAATGCCGTTTTAAAAAGATATAAATACTTAATAGAACAGGCAGCAAAGATGAATATGCTGCCCGATGAAGAACTATACCAAAAACCCTCTGTTACCGGAATGGTTCATTAGGTCTTCCTTTAAATCTGTTTTTCCATAGGTTAGTCCTGCATACACCGATTGGGTGTTGGACATAACTGCTGGGGAGGTGTCCTGTTTGCTTATTTCCACATAGGCTTCCTTTAATTCGGAAATAACCATCTGGGCATTCTCCAGTGCTTTTATATGATTGCCGGCATCTGCACTCGCTAATTCTCGGTTTACATAAGAATATAACTGTAGATAATTTCTTGCCAGCTCATATTCCAAATTAAGAGAAGCTATTAATTCTTCTACACAGCCTCTTGCATGTTTGATTTCTTTATGAAACTGCTCTTTATTATCCAGTTCCAGTACAGCCTTTGCATCTTTTATGTAATCCAGAAGCATGTCGTATAGAATCACAATCATTTCTGTCTTATTCGCCTGCGTAATACGTAATGTGTATTTCTGTTTCAACTCACTCGTCATTGTAATCCCCCTATCTTCCCTCGCAGACCTTCACGTCAAAATACATAATTATATGTACTATTTATTGAAGAAGCTGCAATACCTTTTGTGGTCTTTCATTTGCCTGCGACAGCATGGAAATACCGGCCTGGGATAAGGTCTGATACTTTGTATATTCTGTCATTTCCTCCGCCATATCAGTATCCATAATTCTGGAGTATGCATTTGTAAGATTCTCTTCTGTTGCTTCAACACTGGATATTGTGCTTTCCAGTCGTGTCTGATAAGCACCTAATCTGGAGCGAACTTTTGAAATGTATGCAATGCCATCATCTACACGTGTCATTGCCTCTCTGGCACTTTCCAATGTCGTAACATCCAAATTGTCTATATTCATTTTTGATAAAGAGATTTCCGGTATACGGACATTCAAAATCTGTCCTTCATTTGCGCCGATTTGTAACGTCATAGCTCCCATACCTGTGATATCCAGAGTGACATCTGCATCTGCTCCAGCTGCTGCCGTATAGTTATCTGCAATATCCAAATTAATTGCAAAGCCACCATCTCCTGTAATCTTTATACTGTTTCCATCGACTTCGACTTTTGAACCCGCTGGAAAATCTCCAGAGAGTGTAACGGTCGGTGTGTCTCCTGCATTTGCTTTTACAATATTTAATTTGTACTCTTTTGCATACGTTTCATCAGAATAATATCCAACGCTGACACCTGCTTTATCTGTATAACCTTTTAAATCAAAGCTGCCATCCAGAAGCTGTGTTCCGTTAAATTCCGTATCCTTTGTCAGTCTTTCTATTTCTGAGCTTAACTGGGTTACTTCTTCCTGAATTGCTTTTCGGTCAGCAGTTGTACTGGTACCATTGCTTGCCTGTACAGACAGTTCTTTCATTCTTTGAACCATTGCCTGCATTTCGCTCAACGTTCCTTCTGCCGTTTCAATTACCGAAACTCCAGTTGTCGCTGTATCGGATGCCGTTGAAAGTCCTCTTATTTGTGCTCTCATGGTTCTTGAAATAGCCAGCCCTGCTGGGTTATCTCTTGCATGATTTATCTTATACCCAGAAGATAATCTCTCTAAAGATTCTGCTAATTTATTATCACTATTGTTTAATTCATTATTCGCAACAATTGCCGACATATTAAAACTTAATTTCATACGCTACACCTTCTCTTTCTTCACTATATTGATTATCGGTCGCTATTGCCTTTTTGCAAAGAGCAAAGAAAACTTTTTGCAACGGCATACAATTCTTTTGAAGATACTTTTTCTTTTGTGTTCATACCTTCTTTTCCTGTATCCTCTCTGGTCGCTGCAGTTTTTTCCTTTTGGTATTTTTGTATATCCAGATTCCTGTTGTATACCAGTTGAATCGTTCCCTGTCGATTCGTATCCGCCGTATGCTGTATACTCTCGAGATTCTCGCTCAGTTCCTGTTCGATTTTCTTTAGATTTTGTAATCCCTCTTCAGAATCTGTTGCAATATATCCGGAAATCATATCCGTTGTCAGGGTAAACTCTGCTGCCAGCTTTCCATACTTTTCTGTCTGTGTCGTGGCGGTTACCTTACTTGTCATGCCGCCTCGGATAATTCGTAAATTAATAGAAGTAATCTCATCCCCCAGCTTCACTGGTACTTCATAGTTCTCCTCCTTCGCCATATTGGTGGCTAAGGATATCTGTTTAAATGTCAATGCTATCGATTTAATATCTATGGATGTCGGTTCGGTATCATTTAACTTCGATTCTACGATTTCTTTCGCAGCCGATTGTAGTTTTTCGTATGCATTATTTGCGGATTCTACACTGGTAAAGCTATCCTGCAATTCTTCCATCGCTGTGTCGAGCCTGTCTTTTAATAAAGGATCCCTTGCCGCTTCATATAATTTTTTAAAGGTTGTACCTCTGTTATTTCTAAGAAAATCAGCTGCCAACACATTATCCACCGTAACTGGCTGGTCAAAATCTATTAACGATTGCACAACATCTTCTTCGATTGCATTTACCGCCCTTATTTCGATTAACTGTTCCTGCTGATACTGCCTATCTATCCTTTCTACACTATCTTTTCTGTCACTCTTATCTGCTCCATATGTTTTTAGCTGTTCCGCTAATTGCTCTAAGGTCATTTCCTCTGAAATTGGATTCTTCATCGATGCAAGAGCTCCTGGTTCTATCGTATCCAGAATATCCTTTGTCAGATTTTCCTGATACTGTATCTGATTGATGCTGTTTATCTGCTCGGAAATGGTTTTCCTGTCCTGTTTTGCTGCATTGACTCCACCAAATTCATCATCTACCGTTACATCCATACCCGATTTCTTTTTCGTTCGAACTGCGGACAAAAGATTCTTAAAAGAAATATCTACACCCTGATGTACCAAGCTTCCTATGGCGGCACCATCTGTTTTTTCCACCTGACGGATCAGACGGTATATCCCTATATATGCATCTTTTTCTTCTTCTGATATCTTTTCATTTTGTTCCAGCTTGTACAGATATTTTGCAAATTTTTCACTTTCATTTAGAGTATCACTATCCAGCTGCGACAAATATTCTTCCAATGTTCCCATATCTGTTTCCAGCGGATTCACATTATCGCGAATCATTTGCACGGTAGCTGCCGGTGTTAATTTATTTACCACCCGGGTTAATTCTTCATCTGCTTCTTTTACTGCATTCACGTTTTCCTGAGAAATTTCCATATTGTTATAGCCTAAGATACGCACTGCTCTGCGATTCGCAGCATTCTGCTCCATATCTATCTCGTCCAGAAGTTCATCTACATTCTGAAAAGCCTTTTTTATAGAATCCCCTAAATCACTCCTCGGTGCTGTCATGAGTGCTTCATATGTTTCACCTGCTGCCTGATAGGATTTCTGTAAAATAGTTCCCTGTTCATGTACATAATTCAGCGTAAAAGCTGTGTCTGCTGAAGATGCGCCTGTGGCAATTGCCCTTCCAATGACCGCTGCCGGCATGGATGCTATTTCAGAAGTCTTCGCAAGTGTTTCTTCATATAATGCTGCTTTATCAGAAACTTCTTTTGCGGTACTTTCTTCATTGCCAAAAAGTATATTGTTTTGTGCCTCTTCTGCCTTTTTATATTCCTCTACCAGCTGCTCCAATTGTGTTGTATCAATCTGCAAACCGGACTTTAATAATTTTACATTTGCCTCTACACTCATCTGTAACCGGATTTCCGCAAGCTGTCTTTTGGTAGTTAAAAATAAGTCTCTGGATAACTCTGTTACCTGCTCTGTTATCTGTGATTCTTCTGTCGTTGCATTTTCAGTATCTAAAACAATTCTTTTTTGGGCTTCTGACAGATTTCTGATATTTATCGCCTGATCATTCGTTACCACTTCCTGAATTGCCTCATCCTGAATACTTTCTACCTCTTCCAGGAGTTCCACTGCCTGTTGATAAATGCCCGTCTGATTGGAAAGCAGTGCTTCGCCGGCCTTCTTTCCTTCAGCCATTGCTACTGCAATGGAATCCATTAATTCCTCCTGCCCCTGGCGTACTGTTGTATTCTGTAATTCCTGTAGCTGTAATAAAGCATCACTTGTAAATGGAATCCCTTTTTCTATCAGCCATTTTGCATCGTTCACGGTGTCATCGTTGACTTCCAGTCCAGCTCCTTCGATTCCTTTTTCTATCTGCGGCATTAATTGATTCCAGTTATAGTCCTCAGCCTTTTTCGCATAATATCCATGCATTTCATCTTCATAATACCCTTTTCCCTGCCTGCTTCCATCTGTAGTCGAACTGTATTCTGCGGTATAGACATTATCAATCGTTGGTTTCCATTGATTCTGTATCATGTATTTGGTTGCACCCTCGGATAATTCGGATAACTCATTCGCTTTATCCAATGCTTCTTTTGCTGCCTCTACATTCTCTTTTGTGACAGGTATGTCATTTTCATTTAGCTTACTGGAAATCATTTCCGCTTCCGCTTTATCTCCAGTAATTGCCGTCAAAGTATCCATATCAAGAGTGTCCGTATATCCTGACACCTCAACACCTGCCTTTACCAGCTCTGCCTTTATTTTATCGACAACGGTAACCATTGTTTCAATTTCCATATTATTCGGGTTATATCCTTCTTCCTGCAATTTTGCAAAATCTTCCCCGGACATAGAATTAGACATAACGGTCATATAGTCTTTCTGCTGGGCAACGTCTATTGCTCCAGCTTCCTGCATAACGTCTTCTGCGGTCTTTCCCTGACCCCCATAAGCTTTGTTATCCGTAACTACGCCAGAAATGTCTAATGCAAACGCTCCAACCGCACCACTCCCTGATGCATTGGAACTACTATGTGAAATTGTTTTGGAACCCTTGTCTACATTTTGATTTACGTTACTATAATCCGTTTCCACTCTCATCGCAGCTTCTCCATGTAGAACCTATTTATAATTTTTCTATTTTATACCATATATGTCGGATTTTCTATTCCATTCCTTAACCCTTGTACGCAAAAACTGACAAAACAAACTTTTCCTTTTGTTTTGCCAGTTCTTATTTTTTCTTATTTTTATTAATCTAAAATTCAAATACAGCAGCTCCAAATGAAGGCAATGCATATGGAATAGAATATAGTTTTCCGTCCCAGGAAACTTTTTCTGCCATAATATCCTTTGGCTGTTCTAGTCCTTCACCACCAAACCTCTTTTCATCACTGTTAAGCAGTAATTTGTATTTTTTTAATTCCGGTACTCCAATGCGATATTCCTTTCGTTCAATCGGCGTGAAATTCAGCACAAATAATAAATTTTTCGTGCCCATAGCATTCTTTCGGATAAAGCTATAGGTACTCTTCTCTGTATCCGTAGAATTGATCCACTCAAATCCATCCCATTTGTTGTCTATTTCATAAAGGCAGGTATGACTTTGATATAATTTTAATAGTTCCTTTATATATTCCTGCATTCCCTTATGCATTGGATTCTCTAATAAAAACCATTCTAATTCTGTATTCTCATTCCATTCATGGTCTGCTGCAAACTCCTGTCCCATAAATAATAATTTTTTACCGGAATGTCCCAGCATATAGGTATAACCAACCCGGAGATTTGCAAATTTATCCTCACCTAACCCCGGCATTTTATTAAGCATGGAGCATTTTAAATGTACCACTTCATCATGTGATAATGGCAGAATATAATTTTCACTGTCATTGTAGCTCATTGCAAAAGTCATCTCATAATGATTGTCTTTTCTAAAGTAAGGATCCAATTTCATATATTCACAAAAATCATGCATCCAGCCCATATTCCATTTAAAGCTGAAACCAAGGCCATTTTCCTCTGTCTTTTTCGTTACACCCGGCCATGCCGTAGATTCCTCTGCAATCGTCATGACACCCGGATATGTTCCCAATATCATCGAGTTCAGATGTTTAAAGAATTCAATCGCTTCCAAATTCTTATTTTCACCATACTTGTTGGCTACCCACTGCCCGTCTTTTTTTCCATAATCCAGATAAAGCATAGAGGCAACTGCATCTACACGAAGCCCATCTACATGAAACTCTTTTATCCAATACAGGGCATTTGTAATTAGAAAATTTTTAATTTCTCCTTTTCCAAAATTAAAAATTTTGGTACCCCAATCTGGGTGTTCTCCAAGTCTTGGGTCAGGATGCTCAAAAAGACAGGTTCCATCAAATTCCGCAAGTCCATGCGCGTCTTTTGGAAAATGTGCAGGTACCCAATCCAGAATAATTCCAATTTTATTTTTATGTAACGTATTCACCAGATACATAAAGTCCTCCGGTGTTCCATATCTTGAAGTCGGCGCATAATAACCTGTCACTTGATAGCCCCAGGAGCCGTCAAAAGGATGTTCTGCAATTCCCATAAGTTCAATATGCGTATAATTCATTTCCTTCAGATACTTTGCGATTCTGTCTGCAAATTCACGATAGGTATAGAATCCCTCATCTCCCGTGTTTGGATGCTTCATCCAAGAACCTAAATGACACTCATAAATTGCAATTGGTAGCTTCTGCACATCGCTTTCTTCCCTTTTTTTAATCCACGCATTATCCGTCCATTTAAAATTGTGAATATCAAAAACGCGGGAAGCTGTACCGGGACGCATTTCTGCGTAGGAAGCAAACGGGTCTGCTTTATAAAGCTTCTTACCCTCCGGTGTTACAATCAGATATTTATACATCTGCTTTTCCTTAACCTTTGGAATAAACACAGTAAATATCCCGCCTGTCTTTGTTTCTGTCATGGGATTGGCTTCTTCATTCCAGTCATTAAATTCACCAATGACAAATACCTTTTCTGCATTTGGTGCCCAAACAGCAAAGAAGACGCCTTTTACCCCGTCTTCCTCTGAAAAATGTGCCCCTAGCTTCTTGTAAATATCATAATGGGTTCCTTGCGCAAAGAGATACTGGTCTGCCTCTGAGATAAATACCTTTTCACACTTTTGTAAGCTTTTTCCCAATGCCATAAAACGGCCTCCTTTAATAGTTGATAAAATCTTTCTCTCGTAATACTATCATATCGTCGTCATCATATCTTTTTCCAAAGAGAACATCCTTAAAATGTGACACACTCTTCTTTGTAGCATGGTAAATGGCATCTTCCATAATATCTTCGATGTCTTCAACATTTGCAACATGGTCACTTGTCTGTAATTCAGCAATTCTTGTATACAAAGCTAATATTCCAAGTTCGTCAATCGAGAATTCTTCTTCCATAGCATACTGCTTCGCATATTCTACCAAAGCATCATTATTTAATTGTGGTACATTGATTCTTGCATTAAATACCTTTTCCACATCTTTATTGCTCTGAATAAGCTTATCTATATTTTTAGGCGTATCTTCAATTAGAATAATAATTCCCTTTGCGCTTTGGTCCAATACCTTTAGTATTTTATCCACTGCATCTGTAGATAAACTCCCAGCTTTTTCAATAATAAGTGCACCATTTTCCAGCTTACTGAATATCTTTGCCGGATTTTTGCTGTTTATGGTTTTCGCAGATATTTTTGCTACCTTACCAGAGAAATTGCTATCCATGGTCTGGATATCCTTCATAAGATTCTTTGCAAATTCAATGGTTCCTGTTCCTTCTTCCCCTGTAATTATAATATTACCGGTATAGGAAGCTAGGCTGACCATGTCTAATGCCTGAATTAATTCTCTTTTTGCTCTTTTGGAATGAAGCACAGAACCAAAAAGCTTTTCCTCTTCCTCTGTCAAAATACGTGTTTTATCTTCTACTTCCGTATTATCGGTTTCTTTCTCTGCAGCATCCTCATTATTGATATCTTCTGCAGGAACACCATCCATTTTTTCTAACTCGGCTACTTCCTCCTGCTCCACTGCATCTTCTTCTGCCAGAATCTCTTCGTTTATTTCTTCTGCTTCTTCCATTTCTGGCATTTCTGGCATTTCTGGCATTTCTGGCATTTCTGGCATTTCTATTTCGAGTTTTTCATCTATATTTTTTTCTGCAAGGGCCGCTTCTTTTAAGACTCTGTTCTCTTCTTCTAATTTAGATGCTGCCTCTAATTTTGCCAGTAAATCTGTTTTTGTTGCTTCATCGAATTCGGAAAAAAGTTGTCCCGTCTGCTCAGATACTCTTTTGCGGACGTCCTCCATACGTTTTTCCTGGTTCTCTTTTTTCATATTTTCCCATTCGGTTAATATATCCTGAATGTTCATCTGACCGGTTATTTGTTTCTCTATCTGTTCTGCTTCCGGAACGACCAGTGTAATCTGTCCATCATAGTCCTGCGCTACCATTCGTTCGTATTCTATCTCTTCCGGTGTCTTTTCTCTATGCTCTTTTTCTATGGACACTTCCGTTTCATCATTTTCCTGAATTTCTTCCAGTTCCTCTACTTCATCCTCTGTGTTTTTTGCACTACCCAGAATTTCAGCCACTTCAAATGGAACTATCTTTTTATTATCAACTATTTTTGCATATTCCTTAGTTTCTTCCAGATTCGAATTATCTGCAACTTCTTCCAGCTCTTCTACTTCTGGCAATTCTTCTGTTTTTCCTTCTTCAAAAAAAACTTCCTGTATTTCCTGCTGAAACGGTTTCATTTCTATATTTTCTATCTTTTCATTGTTTTCCAGATTTGGAAGACTTCCTGTTTCCTCCAAAAGCGGAGCAACAATTGCTTTTGCTACTCTGTCCGTAGGCTCTTCCTCTTCGTTGTCCAAATTATCCGACAGAAGTTCTTTCATACTGGCAGCAAGCTCTTTTTGCAGATTAATGGTATTATATTTGCTCATGTCCATTGGTTTCACATGTACATCCATATCTGGTTCCATGAATTCCTCTGTTTCTTCCTGCTCTGCATTATCTTCTTCGATTTCGCTGTCTTCCTCTTCTTCCATCTGAATAGTTCCTGCAGCTTTATTTCCTGTTAACTGGTCATACTTATTCTGTTGCATCGGATTCAATGGCTCATGAAGCATCTTCAATTCCATAGCCTTTAATACATATTTTCCTTCTCCAAACCAAAGAACTAATTCATCACATTCTTCTATACATTTCGTGCTAAGACCAATGCGATGATATAAATAAGCTAATTCATATGCCCATTTTTCACGGTAATCTCTCTTTTTGAACTCTTCTAATACCGCTATTCTTTCTTCAATTCCTACTTCCTGTGCTTCATAAATCTTGTACTGAAGAATAAATCTTCCTGTGTCCTTTGGTGCTATCTGAACAAATTCCTTATAGTATTCCCACGCTTCTACAAATTCCTCCATCTTAATGGATAATTCACATAAAGAATAAACAATCGTTCTTCCACCCGGATGACGATCGTATGCTAATAAAAGGACTGCTTTACTATCCTCATAACGTCTATTCACCTTGTAGATATCACTTACTATTGTCAGCATCATGATACTTTTTACTCTACGCCAGTCAATGGTATCTGCAATTTTCATTGCATCTTCATATTTTTTTGATGCTACAAGATTTTTTATTTCTTCTGAACGAATTTTATATTCATATTTATCCAAGGTATCACCTCTTAAACCGTATACTGTTACTTCTTTTTATATTGATAATCAGTATCTTTTACTTGTCTCTTTTTTTCTATAGCTTCATATATCTATCCACAAATAAACCACATAAAAACCCACTATCTTACTATTTTTTAGTGTAACATACCATATAGCTTATGTCAAAAAGATTTCAACCACAATATGTTGGAAAGTCTGGCGAATTGTTCCAAGGTTAATGCCTCTCCACGAATAGTCAGAGAAAGTTCCATTTCTTCTAATGATTCTATTATAACTTCCTTTTTCAAATTCAAATTACCCGCATTCAGTAATCCATTTACAAGCGTTTTTCTTCTTTGATTAAAGGAAGCTCTGATTATCTTGAATAAAAATGATTCATTTTCTACTTCCACTGGTGTTTTTTCGTATTTTGTTAACCGGATTACCGACGAACCAACCTTTGGCTGCGGCATAAAACAACTTGGCGGAACATTTACAACAATCTCCGGATTCGCATAATACTGCACCGCTAAAGATAATGCTCCATAATCCTTTGTTCCCGGTCCAACCTGCATTCGGTCTGCCACTTCCTTTTGAACCATAATCGTAATACTGTCTAAAGGTACTTTGCTTTCAAATAATCCCATAATAATAGGTGTTGTAATATAATAAGGAAGATTTGCAACAACTTTAATTGGTTTTCCCTGATTTCTCTCCTGTACAAGCTTATTAATATCCACTTTCAAAATATCCTGATTAATAACGGTAACATTATCGTATTCGGATAAGGTATCTTCCAGAATTGGAATCAGTGATTTATCAATCTCAACTGCTATTACCTCTCGTGCAGCTTCTGCCAGATATTGTGTCATGGTACCGATACCCGGTCCTATCTCTATGACACAATCCTCCCTTGTTATTTCAGCGGAATCCACTATTTTATCCAGTATATTTCCATCAATTAAAAAGTTCTGACCATATTTTTTTTGAAATACAAAATTATATTTCTGTAAAATTTCTATCGTATTTTTGGGATTGCCCAATGTTGCCATCGTAACTCCTAACTGTCTGCTTTTGCAGACACGGAAACTATGTTTTCTGTATCTATGTCTGTTGTCTTATTCCTAATTCATTCTATATACCATGTTTGCATTCTGATAGGTTTCGTCCAATACCTTTTCATAGGAAACCCCTTTAATTTCTGCGATTTCCTTCGCAATATAGGGAATATTGAGAGAAGAATTACGCTCTCCACGGTTTGGGGTTGGGGCTAAATAAGGACAATCTGTTTCCAAAACAAGATTTTCCAATGGAATATAGGAAACTGCTTCCTTTACCTTTTTTGCATTTTTAAATGTTACAACTCCTCCAATACCAAAATAAAAACCCATATTCAAATAGTCCCTGGCACTTTCTTTGGAATAAGAATAGCAGTGAATAATGCCATTCAGCTGATTCTTCGCATCTGCAGATAGTAACATGTCACGCGTATCCTGTGCGGCATCTCTGGAATGAATAATGACCGGCAGCTTCACTTCCTTTGCCAGTTCTAACTGCCTGTCAAACCATTTCTGCTGGACTTCCTTTGGTACCCCATCCCAATAATAATCCAAGCCAATTTCACCAATTGCAACTATTTTTTCAAGCTGGCTTTTTTCCTTAAGCCACATTATGTCTTCTTCCGTTATATGAGCCACATCCTCCGGATGAACTCCTATTGCACCATAAATAAAAGGATATCGTTCCGTTAATGCAATGGTACTTTTACAAGACTTTATACTGGCACCCACATTGACAATTTTCTCTATATTTATCTCCTGCTGCATACTGGATAATAATATATCTCTATCCTCATCAAATGCCTTATCATCATAAT
Source organism: Lachnospiraceae bacterium (assembly GCA_028692055.1). Taxonomy (GTDB): domain Bacteria; phylum Bacillota; class Clostridia; order Lachnospirales; family Lachnospiraceae; genus SZUA-378. Next base: position 37,163 of record JAQUYA010000020.1, read on the forward strand.
GCGCATGTGTATCAAATATTTTCATATTATATGTTTCTCTCTCTATTTTTTTAAAACTCCTCTTGTATTATACTTTTATTGATTTTCACTTACAAGTCTTTCTTATTCATTACGCTTTTCCTATTACTTAAAAAAAAGCTT
>JAQUYA010000020.1:37403-39163 GCA_028692055.1 Lachnospiraceae bacterium
GCTTTTCCTATTACTTAAAAAAAAGCTTGCAAACCATTTAACTATATATTATAATTACTTTTGCATTGTTAATGCAGACGCGCTTCTAGCTCAGTTGGTAGAGCACCTGACTCTTAATCAGGGTGTCCAGGGTTCGAGCCCCTGGAGGCGCATTGAAGCACTAGTTTTGAGGACGTAAGAGCCTTGGGGTTGGTGCTTTTTGTTTGCCCCTTTTTCGAATCTTTTCGAACACTATCGAATCTCTTTTATCAGAATCGTCCCTGCATAGACGGCTGCTGTCATTTCTGCAATCGGAAATGCAATCCATACCCCACTTAGACCAACTATACGCGAAGCTGCATATGCAATCGGTAAAACAATCACAAGTTGACGAAGCAGGGTAATAATCAGACTTTTTGTTCCTTTCCCCATTGCTTCAAATACCGCTGATGCGATATTACCAATTGCAGAGGGTATAAATCCAATACTTATAATCCGAAGTGCTACCACTCCCATCTCTTTCATCTCTGTATTTGCTTTAAAAATATCCATGATCTGCGTTGGAAAACACCAGAAAAATATGGTTCCCAAAGTCATAAGCATTCCAATTATGATAAGAGAGAGCCTTATTGCTTCCTTTTCCCGCTTCCTGTTTCCCGCTCCATAATTAAAAGAGATAATTGGCCGTATTCCCTGTATCAATCCCGTTGCTGGCATGTATACGAAGGTCTGCAGCTTATAATAAATACCAAATACCGATACCGCAAGTGTCGAGAACCCTACTAAAATACCATTTAAACCCGCTACGAGAATAGATGGAAAGGCCATAATCAAAGTAGATGGAACAGCAACTGCATAAATACTCTTTACTATCGCTCCATTAAAAGAAATATCCTTCCATTTTGGCAGCGTAACACCGCTTTTTCCCTTTAAAAATAATATAACTCCTAATAGACAGGAAACCATTTGTCCAATAACCGTTGCAATAGCTGCGCCCTTTACGCCCAATGCCGGCATTCCAAATAATCCAAAAATAAGAATTGGGTCCAAAATGATATTGGTTGCACATCCTGCTGCCTGGAGCATCATTGGAATCAGCATTTTTCCGGTAGATTGAAATATCTTTTCAATCGTGATATGAAAAAGCTGTCCCATACAAAATATCATTACCACATAGCCATAATCATAGCAAAGCTTCATAACTGTTTCATCCTGTGTAAAAAAAAGCACAAATGGATGCATGACAAGTACGCCAAAGCCTGCAATCAGAAAATAATGAATAGCCGTAATTATAAAGCCTATTACGCATGCATTCTTTCCATCTTTTTGATTCCCTGCTCCAAAGTTTCTAGCCATATATGAATTTAATCCAACACCGGCACCGACCGCAATAGATAAGGTAAGATTCTGCAGTGGATATATAATGGAAACAGCAGAAAGTGCTTCCTCACTTAACCGTGCCACAAAAATACTATCTATAATATTATAAAGCGATTGTATTAACATCGATATCATTGGCGGAAGCGCCATAGAAACCATTAGTGGAAACATTTTTTGGTTACCCATTTTATTTATCTGGTTCAACTTTAACTCCTATCTGCGACCTTTGGTCGCGTACAAATCAAGGTGGGGGTGAAAGATTTCATAAAAAAAAGACTATATCTGCTTTGTTTATAACTCAGAAACAAAGAAAAGATATAGCCTTTTCGGCACGAACTGTATGAAACTTAGGATACTGTAACATGATTCTATTATTTTTGTCAACTTTTCTCCCTGACATT